>CAIVQX010000121.1 GCA_903908165.1 uncultured Methylococcaceae bacterium
CGCCTCCTGCGATCACTATTGCCTCTTCAATACAGGCAACCAAATCAACACCCGCAGAACCTGTTGTCTTGTAGGCAGGGAGGCCGTATTTCTCAAGCAGAGGATTAACGACCCTAGTTTCAATTAATCTTTTCATTTACCTACCCCTTATAAAACTAAAATTATACCCCAGCACTTACCAATTATGATTAAGGTCGGAGGTTCTTACCTATTCAAAACCGCATTAATTCTATTGCGTTACTAGCAATAACACTCTTTTATCGAGCGTACCGATAAAAACTGTAATAAGATAGACGGCATCTTCTAAATTGTAAGAGCCATTATTATGCGTCGCTTTATTATACTTTGTTTTCTTAGCTTCCCAGCATTTGCTGTTGATGAGCAGCCACCTAAGCTGGAACCCGTGCCAGAAGCGCCAGAGCCACCATTACCCGTACAAAGTGGAGAAACATTAGAACCCGATATTACCATTGTTCGTAAAGGTAAAAATACCCTGCAAGAATACCGTAGAGGTGGCAGACTTTACATGATTAAAGTTATACCCGACGTTGGCCCTCCTTATTACTTTATTGATAACGATGGCGATGAAAAGATGGATGTCCGTCAAGACGATTTAGATAATGGCTTCAGCAAAATCAATATGTGGAAAATATTCGAATGGTAGAAAATAGACTTAGGACAATTTAGACTTAAATAAACGACTGGATAAGCGTAAGCATAAAAGCTTTCCACTTTTCCAGCCACCTTGTTCAAATCGGATATAAGTTACCTAAGGTGCGCAATTAATAACAATATCATCACTGTAATGACCGACTTCTTTATCTTTTAACATATACACTGCACTATAACGACGTAATTCAGGCTTGCCTACTTGTAATAATGGTCGATTATCATGAAAAGGTGAAATCGTTGCCCTCCCCAATAATACCCAATCAGCATCATTTTCACGCTGACAATAAAGATTGATCCCCTCACTTTTATATTTGCTGAAACTTAAAACGACGTTACCTCCCGTTTGATCCGCCCCACTCAAGTCAGGGTTAGATGTATTTAAATCAAAGGTATTTTCAGAACCTTCAATTCCAAGGTTTGCACCTTGCCCTTCAGTATAATCAGCACGCGCTTTGATTCTTCTAACTTCTGAGCGGAACAAATTTTCAGCATAGTGACGACTATCATTTTTCTCAGCTGTCGCTTGTTTGGCCAAAGCTGCCGCATCTTTTAAATGCGTAATTTTGGAATGAAAATCAACAATTGCCTTTTTTAAAAGGCTTAAATCAGCTTCTGATACACCATAATCCGGTGTCACCTTATTTATAAAGTTATCTGTCCAAGATAAAAATTCAAGATCTGAGGTTGGGATATAAGTAGACTTTGACATGTTCGAATCCTTACTGGTTTCATTAAAAAAACATAACAATAAAGTTAACTAGAAATAGTTTATAAGTGCTTAAGGATAATTGGCTTTCTAACCGCTTACTTTTTAAGAAATTTATCTTAACTCCTGTGCTCAGTGGCGTTAATCTAACTTTCCAACGCATGTTTCTATCTCTTGATAAAACAGTATAGTCTAGAGATCCTGATAAATCTGGCTTCAAGCCTATTACAGTGGGTCTTCCATTAGCATCACTGGGAGACTCAGTATCACCATTCTTCTTGTTTCATTTTACCTTTCAACCTACTCCACGGTAACGTGAGTTCCTGTTATTAAAAATATACTGAATTATAAGGTAGTTTTCTGAATTTATAAGCTGTTCAGCAGAATACATATTTACCCTGATGACTTTTTAAATTTGCACTCACCTAAAAAACACATATCTAAATAATAATGATTTGTATTTACATTGTTCTTGACTTAGAATTAACAACATCAGGAATAGTTAGGAGTGAAAACAATGCATTACAAAAAATTATTAACCCTTGGTGCTTTAATCACAGCACTTATCACATCAAGCTCAATTGTTAAGGCGATGGAAAAGCCTAAAACAATGGAGGACATGTGGAAAATTATCGAAGCACAGCAAAAACAAATTGATGCTCTGCAAGCAGCCGGCTTAAAAACCAATGAAAACAAAACGCCTGTAGAAACTACTCAGAAACCTGACAACAAAGAAGCTACGAATATCGCAAAAAGCCCAGAAAACAAAGTCGAAGTCAGTGCTGTTAAAAATCTGGAGCGTAAAACCAATATTCTCAGTGCAGAAGTTGAAAAATTGCGTACGAACCTGGCCATTCCTGAAGAAGCCCAGCTTAAAGGCGCTTATGGCTTAGGCCCCGCTGCTTCAAAAATTTATCAAGTAGGAAAAGGTCTCTCTATTGGTGGCTATGGTGAAGCTTTTTATAAAGATATTGTTAGCGACCAAGGCGGAATGAATTCTAATGGGACGCTTAAGACCCCAAGCACTGCAGATCTTCAGCGTATGGTATTGTATGTGGGCTATAAATTTTCTGATCGAATTCTTTTTAACAGTGAAATTGAATTTGAACATGGCACTACTGGTTCGGGATCGGAATCTAAAGGGGAAGTATCTGTCGAATTTGCTTCATTGGACTTCTTTATTGACCCCTTAGCCAATGTTCGAGCTGGCTTAATGTTAATGCCAATGGGTTTGGTTAACCGAATACATGAACCCTTATTTTTCTTTGGCAACAATCGCCCTGTCGTTGAGACAACAATTATTCCTAGTACATGGCGTGAAATGGGAGTCGGTGCATTTGGTTCCATCACACCTGAGCTTAGTTATACCGCTTATGTGGTTAACGGATTAGACGCGGAATATTTTGGTTCTGCAGGTATTCGAAAAGGTCGCGGTAGTGGTACTCGAGCATTAGCGAATGATTTAGGTTATGTAGCACAATTGAATTATGATCCCGATGCGCTACCAGGCGTTAATATAGGTACGTCAGCTTATGTCGGTAACTCAGGTCAAGATCAAAGTTATGATGGCCAAAAAGTTAATGCCTTTACCCAGCTTTATGAATCCCATTTGCAATGGAAGTATCGTGGTTTAGAATTTCGAGCCTTGGGCTCAATGGGTTTTATTAATGACTCAGCTACTCTTAGTGCTAATAATGCCGTCCTTAATAATCAATATGGCAAAGGTCCAGTAGGATCAGAAAACTATGGTTGGTATTCTGAACTGGGTTATGATGTTCTGCCGTTGATATTTAACGATACGACTCAATATCTTGCACCGTTTTTTCGCTATGAAAGACTTAATACTATGGCCGAAGTTGCTGAAGGCATTACTGCTAACCCACTGACTGATCAGCGTATTTTACAAGTAGGACTCCAATATAAACCTATGTCACAAGTCGTTGTTAAAGCAGATTATCGTAACTTTAGCACGCCTTCAGGCGCGGCTCTGCCTGATGATTTCAACTTAGGGTTCGGTTTTATTTTTTAATTAACAGCAAAAAATATTTACACGTGAAATGTACTTTTACTCAAAGTTGGTCGCATAACGTTAATTATATTTTAAAAATTACAGGGTGCTTTTTTATGATGAAATTTAAAAAAATTGTGATGATGACTATTTGCACGATATTTATCAATGGCTGTGTTAACTCAGCCTTAACACAACTGACTGGAGAAACACATTCACTCTATAAAATAGGCGAGAATGGACCCAACGGCGGCAAAATATTTTATCTAGATGATACCGGTGCGCATGGCTTAGAAGCTAAAACAGCCGATGAGCCTTTCCCATTACCCTGGCTTGATGCCTTAGCAAAAGTTAAAGCATATAACCCCGAATGTGTTGAACAATGTTGGCATGTGCCCTCAAAGACCGAGTTAGAATTGTTATACGAACAAAAAGATAAGGTTGGGGGCTTTAATACAGGACTCTACTGGAGCTCTACCCAAAATAATGATAACAAAGCATGGAGTCAAGATATCGATAATGGAAACCAGTTCAATTTCTATGATAAAGCACACCTTTGTAGAATAAGAGCCGTACGATCTTTTTAATATAAAACATTAACCTTAAAGATAGTAAAACTGATTTTATTGCGCTTCTCCTTACCAGATGATTTGTTTTTGTAATGACTCGTAATTTATCCATTCGTATATAATGTACTATGTAATAGCACACTTTACACATAACAAATGATTTAACTAAACTGTTTGTAGTTCTTTTCATTTGACTGAACTTACGGGCTAATACTTTGTTATCAAAAGGTAATACTCCCCTTTAATGGATAGGCTCTATGCAAATTACTAAACTTTTACTGTTTTTATGGCTATTCGCCATTACAAGCGCCAGCTTTGCGACTATTTACTACAGTAAAAATGAAGCGATGGAGTTAGCGTTTGGCAAAGGTACAGAAATTGAATCATTATCATTATTTCCTGATGAAGAACAAATCACTAAAATTGAACAAGTTGCCAAAATAAAATTGGACTCAGGTTTATTTACTTTTTATGTGGGGAGAAGCCAAAATAAAATATTAGCTTATGCGGCTATTGAAACTACAAACGTTAGAACCAAACCTGAAACTTTAATGATTGTACTAACACCTGACGGTGCATTGCGTGATGTCCATGTTCTTGCTTTTCATGAACCTGCAGAATATCAGCCACCCGATGGCTGGTTTAAAAAACTCTATAACCGACCGCTTGCCGAATTGGAAATTAATAAAGGTGTTGATGGTATCAGTGGTGCCACCCTCAGTACTCACTCAGCAATAAATAGCATCCGTAAAGTAATGACCATTTATCAGGTCATGATAAAAAATAAGGATCCTGAATAATGCGTTATTTTGTTACCGGAGAACAGCAACGAAAATCGCTACTCAACGCCCTTGTATTAATGTTTTTGGGCTATATTGCTTTACTCTGGCTTAGTAATGGTCTGATGTATTTCCATCATATGAATTTAACACCTGACTCTGTAATTGGCTATTACCTCGGTTCTGAAGCCCAATTTACCCAACCAAGAAGTTATCAGGGTATGTTAGAGGTTTCACATTTTCATCTGTTTTCAATGGGCATGTTAATTGTAACATTAACCCATTTGATGTTAATGACTGACTTTTCCGTACGCTTAAAGATCTGGTTAAGTAGTTTAACCTATATCTCAGCATTAGCTGATGAAGCTGGCGGATGGTTGGTTCGATTCGTCCATCCATTATTTGCATACTTCAAAATTGCTGCCTTTTTAATGCTAGAACTTTCCTTGGCCGCCTTATTATTTGTAGTTATCTTTTCACTCATTCAAGCTAGAGCAACGATGCGACAAACCACCTCTGAATGAGATATAAAAGTCCATCTCTTAAAATATCAAATCAATTCGTGTACCGCTTTTAAACTCAGATTTTTTCAATTGGATTCGAGCATTATGTAAATCCGCAATTTCTTTTACTATTGCCAACCCCAAACCACAACCATTACCGGTGCTACTAGGTATGCGATAAAACCGCTCAAAAATTTTATTGGTCTCGCTTTCTGGTATACCTACACCATCGTCTTCTACCGTTAAACAAGGTCTTGGATTAGAGTTCAGCTTAACAATAATGTTGCCATTTATACCACTATAATTCATCGCATTATCTATTAAGTTTATCAACAACTCCCTCAACAAAACCTCATCACCTTGTACATAAAGTTCGTCGTCTAAACTCTCAAAAGCTAACTTCATGCCTTTATTTAATGCTTTGGGCACCCATTCCATACAAACGTGTTTAGCGAGTTGATGTAAATTAACCGGCACTAACTCGTAAGTGCCATTAATAAGCTCTGATTTAGCTAAAACTAATAACTGAGTTGTTAAATGAGACATACGATCAGCACTATTTTGTATTTGTTGAAGTGCCGGCTTCATTGCTGCTATATCTTTTTCACGTAACGCACGCTCAGCCTGCAATTTTAAACCTGCCAGAGGTGTCCGTAGTTGATGAGCGGCATTAGCAATAAAACGTTGTTGATTAGCAATAGCTTGTGTATGTGCTTCCAATAATTCATTTATCGTATTTGTCAGTGTTCGCACTTCAAGAAAAACCAATTGTTCAGGTATCGGACTCAAATCACGAGATGATCTCTGTGCAATTTTGTTAGCTAATAAATGTAAAGGTTTTAAACCTTTTGTTAATCCAGTTAACAGATAAATACTGGTTAATAAGATTAATATAATTTGCGGAATCACGTCGGCCAATAATGTATCAATCATCATTGCCCTTCTTTTATTCAAAGTCTCTGCTACATGAATATAGGCCTTAGTAGATGAAGCATCAATTGTAATTAACATAGATACAATTCTTACAGATTCGCCATACATCTTATCATTGAAAAAAATTGGCTTGGACCAGTCTGTTTTTAATTTTTTAGGCTCAGGGACTGATTGGTCTCCTGCCAGCACTTCATTTGTTGATGAAGTGATCTTAAAATAAGTTTTATCACCTTCATCCCATTTAAATATTTCCAAAGCAACATCTGGTAAATCAATTGATACCTTACCTTCGCGTACTTTTATTTCTTGTATTAGAGACTCTGCTGAATCAAGTAACCAACGATCATAAGCCTCATCAACATAATGAAGTGTTACGAAATAAGATAAAATTCCATCTAATATAACGAACAGTATGAGAGGAATAATCAACCGAAAAAGCATTTCTGCTTTAAGACTTCTATTTTTATTCATTAGCCGGTTTTTCCAATAAATAGCCCAAACCTCTAATAGTTCGAATCATTGCACCATGAGGTTCTATTTGCTTACGTAATCTATGTATATAAATTTCAATGGCATTATCAGTTAATGGTTCATCATCGGCTGCTAGCCTCTGAGCAATATAATCCTTAGTAATAACTTTGCCAGCTTTCAACAAAAGTATCTCTAATACACCAAATTCTCGCGCTGACAATAGAAGTGGCTTGCCCGCTACCAAAATCTGATGATTAGTTGTGTCCAAAACTAATCTTCCAATAACCAACGCATTGTTAAATCCACCATAACAACGCCTAATTAGGGCATTAATTCTGACTTCAAGCTCTCTTAGCTCAAATGGTTTAGTCATGTAGTCATCAGCACCTTGCTCAATGCCAATAATCCGATCATTTAAACCATCACGCGCGGTTAATATCAAAATAGGTAAAGGAATTTTTGAGCGTCTGAGGCGACGTAATAATTCAAGACCATCGATATCTGGCAAACCCAGATCAAGTATTACCAAATCAAAACCTTGAATTTTTAATAAAGATTCGGCATAAGCGCCCGTCGTTGCACAACTGACTTTATAGCCACTATTAGTCAATATATGAATTAAACCATCCGCTAAAACAGCATCATCTTCTATTAATAATAGATTCATGAACTTAAATATTCTTTTGAAAGTTTCGTGAAAGAAAGTGAGTGTATTATAAAAATTGGTTAGTTTAACTGATAACGCATTAAATATTTATTACAACAGGATAGGTGATGATAATGAAAAATATAGTAGGAATTTTGGTATTAATGGTTGTCTCAACGAATGTAATGTCTGAATGGACTAAGATTAGTGACACTAATCATCCTAATCGGACACCTTATGTCGAGTATCACTCTATTTTAAAGAAAGATAACAAGGTAAAAATGTCGACTTTGACCGATTTCAAAAAAGCTGAAAATTATGGGAATAATAAATTGTTATCCATGGTAAGTCGTGATGAATACGATTGTGGAACAAAAACGATTCGACTATTAGATATTTATGGATATTCAGGAAATATGAAGACCGGCGATATTGTTTTTTCAGATTCGGACATAAAAGCTGTACCCCAATCGATAAAAACAGGTTCTATCGAAGAGATATTCTTTGAACTAGCCTGTCATTCTCCCGAGTTCTATGGTGGAAGTTCTTAAACTTCTATAAAGTTATTTATAAGTAAGGTTTATTTGCTGGTTAACCAATGAAAATAAATCGTTACATAATTTTTTACACTTTTTCAATGCTGAAAGTCCTTTAAACTAACCTTTTGACATTAAAGGACTTATGCAACGATTAATAACAATTTGGTTAATCGTATTTTTCAGCTACCGAAAAACCTCATTTATTTGCAAAATAACTTTAAAGCCCCTATTTATAGATTCCTTCAAAAAGACTAGCTGAGAATATCAGCAAAAGATCATTTCTAAAAACAACTCACGTGAAACATACCGCATCTTCTAATAATAAAAGCTTCTTAAAGTTAAATATCTTTTTGAAAGCTTCGTGAAAGGAAATCAGTCTACTATAAATGACAACCATTTGACTGATAATGCTTAGACGAATGATACCTCTGAAAAACATTACTTAAAATAACAACCATACCGATATAACTCGACAGTTTAATTGTAAATATATTTACAACTTTAAAGTAAATAACAGAACCTTAATATCGATCGATATTAAATGCTGAAAAATAACTTCAATAGGCTATTGTTCATGATACATAAACAAGCTCAATATTATTTTCATCACCTTAAAGATGATATTCCCGCAGGGATAGTCGTTTTTCTTGTCGCATTGCCCTTGTGTTTAGGTATAGCGTTAGCATCGGGCGCCCCATTATTTTCAGGTTTAATTGCTGGGTTAGTGGGTGGACTGATTGTTTCTTGGCTCAGTGGATCACAACTTGCTGTGACAGGACCGGCCGCAGGTTTGACCGTTATTGTATTTAAAGCCATAGAGACCTTGGGTAGTTTTGAAGGTTTACTGGTTGCTTGTATTTTAGCGGGCATCATTCAACTGATATTGGGTTATCTTAGAGCAGGAATTATTGGTGCTTTTTTCCCTTCAGCCGTTATTGAAGCGATGTTAGCGGCAATTGGTTTAATTCTAATTATCAAACAAATTCCTCATGCGACTGGATACGATACTAGTTATGAAGGTGATGAAAGTTATATGAAGGAAACAGCCGAATCAAGTTTTCTTGAATTATTTGATGCGCTGGGTGGCGTATCACTGGGTTCCGTCATTATTAGTGTTGTGGCATTAGCCTTATTAATTTTATGGAATACATCATGGTTTAAACAGCAAAATTGGTTAAAACTAATCCCAGGTCCCTTAATAGCTGTAATCTGGGGCGTTACTTACAACCTACTAGCCCAGCAATATGCACCAGAATGGGCAGTGAGCAACCAGCATTTGGTTAAGTTGCCAGTTGCAGAAAAAACAATGGATTTCTTTAATAGTTTCGTTTTACCCAATGCAGGGTATCTATCTCATCTTACTAATCCAGATATCTATATCGTAGCTATAACAATTGCAATTATTGCTAGCTTGGAAACTCTATTAAGTCTGGAAGCGACTGATAAACTAGATCCCTTAAAACGTCTAGCACCCACCAATCGTGAGCTCAAGGCACAAGGTATGGGTAATATCATCAGTGGCTTATTGGGGGGGTTACCAATGACCGCAGTCATTGTAAGGAGCGCCGCAAACATTAATGCAGGTGGGAGGTCACGTCTATCCTGTTTCACCCATGGCATCTTCTTGTTGCTCAGTGTTATGTTTTTTGCCCATTATTTAAACAAAATCCCGCTCGCTTGTTTATCGGCTATCTTATTGCATACAGGCTACAAGTTAGCCAATCCAGCTTTATTTATAAAGTTCTATCAAAAAGGGATGAGTCAATTTCTGCCTTTTATTATTACTATTTTTGCTATTGTGCTAACCGATTTATTAAAGGGCATGGCTATAGGCATGGTTATTGGTCTGTTCTTTGTCATCAAGGCTAATTTTCAAGCCGCCATTACGCTTACACAAGAAAGGACACATTATCTTTTAGTCTTTAATAAAGATGTTTCTTTTCTTAATAAGGCATTACTAAGAAAGTTAATATTAAGCATCCCCGCTCAAAGTACAGTCACTATTGATGCAAGTAAAGCAAAGTTTATTGATCACGACATTTTGGAAACAATTAAAGCTTTCATGGCAGTTGCACAAGATGATGATATTACTGTTATAACCATCGATTTGGAAGGTAAAGAAAAAATACAAAAGCACCAATCTGTAATCGTATTAGAAGA
>CAIVQX010000122.1 GCA_903908165.1 uncultured Methylococcaceae bacterium
AGTCGCTGCAGGAGTGCAAATGAGCACTGATGCTTGTTCTGTATCGATTATAATATCGTCTTGAAGGGATGGGGTCATTTTGAAATACCTGCCTATTTGTGGAATGTTATAGGCATTAAAACATAGGTCTTATTTTAAATTATCGATCCAAATGTTCCTTTTTTTAATTATTTTTTATATGGGTTAGCGCGAGGAAATGTTTTTTGACGCTCTTATATAATTTTCCTTTGATTGTATAGGCTTCGTAACCGTCAACTAGGTCGGGATTTTGTACGTACTTTGTTTCATTAAACCATCTGAGAAAAGAGGCTGCTGACTTTAAAGCGGCCATTTGTACTGCAGGTTCATAATCCAAAAGTTCCATCAGAATAGTGTCTCGGCGATCTTCAAATTTATCCGATTGGTATTTTCCACTTCCGAGTTCTGGACAGGTTTCATCTCTTAATTCAACTAAGAGTATTTCTTGCGTAATGCCGTTTCCGATAATGGTTTCAAATGAATCGAGTGGAGGTTGTTGTATACTCTTTTTACGTGGCATTTGGCTTATAAAATTTGAATAAAAGCTTTGTCATCATGGAGAAATGTTTGTTCAATTAGAAGTTTGTTTTCCAGTAAAGTATTAATAGTGGCAGATTTGGATTGATTACCCATTTTTAACCAAATTACTTGAGGCGGTGGTCCATAGAGTAAATTCATTTCATAAAAGTCTGCGTCCTTAGTTGCTATTATAAAACCGTGATCGATAGCATACTGACGAAGAGTTTTATCGTCCACTTGCTCCATCCCAAGCAACGTAACCTGTGTTGAGTCTGGGTAACTATCTTGAATAAAAGGTACTATGCGTCGAGATAAATTTTCATCAAGTAAAAGCTTCATAACGCTTTTATTGTTAATGTGTGGCGTTCCCTATCAGCCGCAAAGAGTAAGCAGGCCGTAATATCATCATTATTAAGCTCAGGAAAATCATCAATAATTTCTTCTCTAGACATGCCTTCTGCTAACCATGAAAGTACATCGTAAGTAGTAATTCTTAATCCTCTTATACATGGTTTTCCGCTACGTTTACCCGGTGCAATAGTAATGATGTTGTGATAGTCGATGATCATGGCTGTCCTAAAATAGATGGTTAATTTTTACGGCTAAGTTATAGCGTTTATATGACTGTTCTTAGTTGGTAGCTGATTTATTGATGCTGATAACATTTTCAATATCAGGGGTAACATGTTGGTGGATATAGTCGGCAATTTTAAAAGTAGCTGATTTTAATGTTTTACTTTCTGGATTGATATAGCCCTCTGTTACATCGTTATCTGTTTTATGATTAGCTAATGCCTTTAATAAAGATAATGGAATCATCGCTGCTTCACCAATAGTCAAGAATGTGCGTTTTAAGTCGTGACTGGAAAACGTTAAACCTGCTTCCTTACATACATGGGCAATTGGTTTTCTTGGGATATTCATAACGCCATCTTTTGAGTTTCCGGGAAATACGTATTGATTATTACCATTTAAGGCTTGTAGCCCACGTAAGTAGGGTTTAATTTGTGGTGCAATGTACGCGGTAAAATCAGAATGGTTTTTAGTATCACGAGCAATAAAACAATCATTTTTAAGGTCTACATCTTTCCACTCCAAATAACGAACGTCTTGATCTCGTAGACCTGTATGAAGCAAGAGTAACAAATAAACTTTTGCTTGCTCATTTTGTAAATGAGTCACAGATTCGTACCAACCTCTGAGGTTGTCGCTGGGTATCATGCGTTTTTTACGCTTTGGCTTACTCCATAAGCTACCATCTTTTAAGACGTCAACAGGGTTTTCATCTAATGCTCTTATTTTAACAACAGCATATTTCATTAATAGGCGTAGAACGCGCATTTTATTGTCTCTGCCTCCAGTTAATTGATTGCGACGAGCTGAGACCATCTCCCGGGTAATTTTATTAATAGGCTTATCCAGCCAGTCAGAAAAACCTTGTTTAATTTTTTGCTTGTAATCAAAGATAGAGGCTTCCCTTAAGTCGGTTTTATCCTCTAGATA
>CAIVQX010000123.1 GCA_903908165.1 uncultured Methylococcaceae bacterium
GACACGGCTTAATAGGGTTTTCATGCCGATTTCTTTCCAGAGATTGGCGAAGACATTATCGATTAATAGTCCCTTTGCATTCAAAAAATCCAGAGTGAGCGCTGGTAGTTTTGCCATTTTTGTGTCACGATTCATTATGCGTCCTACTTGAGTATGATGGGGTCTTCAACTAACCGTAATTATACTCCTGTAGGGCGCTTTTTTATATATTAATCAGTATGTTGCATCTATTTTTGAACTCCGAAACTTTAGTTAAAGGTACTTATTGATAATTATTATTTTTTTGCTAACTGAGAGAAGTGCCGTATAGCGAGCAAAGTCGGTAATTGAAATTTATTAACGTAACTAAATCGTAAAAAATGTTGTTTTTTTAAGCCATTTATTTTTGTAAAATTTGTTAAATCACATTGGAAATGAGTTGAAAATGCTAAAAAGAATACTGTTTTTAGTGGTGATGCTTATATCTCCGTTGTCCATTGTAATAGCTGGAACAATTAGTAATGGAGTTTGGTTGCCAAGTGCTTGTGGTGCTGAACCATCACCTCCTGTTTTTAAACAGAAAAGTATTGAAGAATATAATGATAGCGTTAAGCTTATCAATGAATGGCAATTAAAAGCTAATGCTTATACTAATTGCCTTATTAAGGAAGCTAATATAGATAATGCCCTGATTGCCAAGTCGGCAAATGAACAGCAGAGCAAGTTACGGTTAGCTTTTGATAATATCAAAAGTTTTACGGATGCCGCTAAAGCAAAGTTAGATAAAGAATAAGGTTTAACTGAGTATATATTTAAAGCATAGCTATATCCCAAGTTAGTCATATCTTGATACTCTAATGGATATAACTAACTGTTTCTATTAATAATAAATATCCATTAATATTTTCTTTAATAGAGAGATTATCTCTTCTATTTGTCAACATTGTCCGACTTACAATATTTTTATCTGGTATCATTGACCATCAAATAGTGGCAATTCGTCATTATTTCTATTGGAATAAAAGAGACTTTTTTGAATACTGCTGAATTTTCATCGTTACCCTTAAAACCCGCCTTACTTGAAAATATTGAAACCTTGGGTTATACCCATTTAACACCAATTCAAGCAGAGACATTGCCACATATTCTTGAGGGAAGGGATGTTATTGCTCAGGCCAAAACAGGTAGTGGAAAGACAGCAGCGTTTGGTATTGGCTTGTTATCGCGGTTGGATGTTAGCAGTTTCAGGGTGCAGGCTTTGGTTATCTGTCCAACACGAGAACTTGCTGACCAGGTGTGTAAGGAGATTCGCAAATTAGCTCGTTTTACACAAAATATTAAGGTTCAGTCTTTGTGTGGTGGTGTGCCATTTGGCCCACAATTGGCCGCCTTGGAGCATGGTGCTCATATTGTTGTCGGGACACCCGGTCGGTTACAAGAGCATTTACGTAAACGTAGTTTGCGTTTAAGTAATTTAAAAGTTTTGGTATTGGACGAAGCTGACCGTATGTTGGATATGGGGTTTGAAGATGTAATGTCGGAAGTGATTTCTTACGCGCCAACGCACAGACAAACTTTATTATTTTCAGCGACTTATTCCGATCCAATTAGAGAGATTAGTCAGAAGTTCCAATATAAACCGGTTTCCGTTAGTATTGACAGTAGTCATCACGATAGTGTCATTGAACAGCGGTTTTATCAAATACAAAAATCTCAGCGAATTAACGCATTGGGTTATCTGTTAGCATATCACCGGCCCGAATCAACAGTGGTATTTTGTAATACCAAAAGGGAGTGTCAAGATATAGAGAGTGCTTTGGGTGCCAGTGGATTCTCAGTTCAGGCCTTACATGGTGATTTAGATCAAAAACACCGTGATCAGGTATTAGTAAGATTTGCTAATAATAGTTGTTCAATTCTGGTCGCCACAGATGTTGCGGCACGTGGACTTGATATTAAAGAATTGCAGGCGGTTATTAATTATGATTTACCGTGGGATCCTGAGATTTATGTTCATCGTATCGGACGGACTGGCCGTGCTGGTAAAAAGGGTTTGGCGTTTAGTTTATGTACCGAGCAAGAACTAAAAAGGGTTGTAGCTATTGAAGAGTATCAAGCTTTTTCAGTAAAGTGGGATGAAATTGCACCTTTTCAGATGACTCATGAGCAGCGGTTTGAACCACCAATGGTGACCTTGTGGATTGATGGAGGTCGAAAGGATAAAGTTCGTCCGGGAGATATTTTAGGGGCGCTTACTGGTGAGAGAGGAATAGCGGGTAGCGAAGTTGGTAAAATTGATATTTTTGACACTCATGCTTATGTTGCTATTAAGAAATATAGTGCTGATATGGCACTTGATTGTTTAAAAAGGGGGGAAATAAAAGGGCGTAGTTTTATGGTTCGAAAGTCTCAATGGTGAAACCTAATTCTTGCTAGAAGTCTCCAAAAAATTTAATTTAAAAGTGTTCTAGATTCTAATTTAATTCTCTATGTCTAACAATGACGTTGACTAAAGGATTTTGAAAGTGTTTGATCAATGCATCAACAAGATAAACTGAGCGATGTTGACCTCCCGTACAACCTATTGCAATGGTTAAGTAACTGCGTCCTTCAGCTTCAAAACGAGGTATCCATTTTTCAAGAAATGTACAAATATCCTGAAAAAACTCAGCAACGAAGGGTTGTTCTTTAAGAAAATCTGCTACTGGTTGATCTTTTCCAGTGAATGATCGTAATTCTGGTATCCAATAGGGATTGGGTAGGCTCCGTGCATCAAAAACAAAATCAGCGTCCAATGGAACCCCATGCTTATAGCCAAACGACTGAAATTGAAGAGATGTATGCCGAAAGTCTCGATCACCTACTTGATCTCTTATCAGTTCACGTAACTGGTGGTAATGGGTTCGACTGGTATCAATGATGATATTTGCATGTCTTGCGATGGGTGTGAGCATCTCCTTTTCAATTTTTAGCGCTTCCTTTAGCGGTATATTGTAATTGGTTAGTGGATGTCTTCTGCGTGTTTCACTATAACGTTTTAATAAAGTTGATTCTTCTGCCTGCATGAATATGATTTCACAATCAATTCCTTTTTCTCGAATAAGATTTAAACTTTCAGAGAAATTTGCTAGGCTTTCAAGTTGATTTCTTGCATCAATCCCAATTGCTGTTTTTGCATAAGTTTTTTTATCAGCAATCATTACATGATTGATAAAATCGTGGAGCAAAGTTAGTGGTAAATTATCGATGCAATAATACCCGCAATCCTCCAAGGTATCTAATGCGATACTTTTACCTGCCCCAGACAGAGCACTTACTATTAATAGTTTCATAAAAAGTTTTACAAGGTACAGGTTGTTTATAAGTTTTAACTAGTGTACCTTGTGTTTGTAGTTTTATCGGTGATGATTTGTTTTTTCTTTATGCTTGGTGATTTGACGATCCAACTTGTCTACCATGGCATCAATAGCTACATACATATCTTCTTGGTGATCTTCAGCAAATAATTTTGCACCGCTCAATTGTAGGGTGGCTTCTGCTTTTTGAATTAATTTTTCTACGCTTAAGATAACATGTACATCCGTAACATTGTCAAAATGACGGGCTAATTTTTCAAATTTTGCATCTATATGTGCTCTTAAAGCATCTGTTACTTCAAGATGATGGCCTGTTACTATTACTTGCATGTAATACTCCTTTAGTTATAAATGGAAGGTTGGTAGTTTTAAAAATGTTACAAAATCCGCTTTCGTTGACTTGATGATGAAATTTGCATTGCCTCACGATATTTGGCAATGGTTCTTCTTGCAACGTTAATGCCTTTTTCGTGTAAGAAATCGGCTATTTTACTATCACTTAATGGTCTAGTTTGATTTTCATTATCGACTAACTCTTTAATAAACGATCTGATGGCGGTAGATGAACATTCGCCCCCTTCCTTTGTCGAAACATGACTCGAAAAAAAATATTTGAATTCAATTATACCATTTGGGGTGTGCATAAACTTGTGCGTTGTCACCCTGGAAATGGTAGATTCATGTAAGTTTAGTTCTTCGGCGATGTCTCTCAATACCATCGGCTTCATAGCAATAGAACCATGATTAAGGAAACTAATTTGCCTTTCTACGATACAGCGAGCTACTCGTAATAGGGTATCGTTTCGATTATGAAGGTTTTTAATAAACCATTTGGCTTCTTGTAAGTGATCTTTCATGCAAACATTATCTTTACTGCTATCGGCTCTTTTAATCAATGTTGAGTAAAATGGATTAATACGCAAGTTGGGTGCAATCTCTGAATTAAGATTAACATGCCACTGCTGATTTTGTTTGGATACATAGACATCTGGAATAATGTATTCCGAATTGGTTTCCTGAATCTGTGTGCCCGGCTTGGGATCTAAGGTTCTGATGAGTGTAACTATATCATCTAGTTGTTTCTCAGTAACCTGTAGTTTCCTTATAAGCTTTGTTTGCTCATGAGAGGCCAGAAGATGGAGGTGATGGGTGACAATAATTAGTGCTTCAATTCGGTATGGCGTTGCTTCGGGTAACTGTTGTAATTGTATTTTTAAACAATCACTTAAATCAATAGCGGCTACGCCTGCTGGATCAAATTGTTGTATTCTATGTAGGACCGCAATGACTTCATCAAGGTCAAGGTCACTAAATTGATTTTGTAACCCATCATAAATATCCTCAGGGGGGCTTGTTAGATAACCTTCTTCATCAACGGCATCTATAATTGCCATTGCGATAGCATGGTCTCGCTCTGAAAAAGGAGTCAGTTCAAGTTGCCAAAGCAAGTGGTCAAATAAAGTTGAGGCTTTGCTCCTTTGAATTTCAAATTCACTCGTCTCAAAGTTATTAGTATCAGGAGTTAGAGAGCCCTCATAAATATCATCCCATGTAGAGTCGACTGGTAATTCGTCAGGTATGTTTGATTGTGAACCTTCAGAGGTTACAAAGTCAGAATTTTCAGTTTTTTTTTCGGGACTTGGGTTTGTATCTGGCTGGCTACTTTCATCGTCATTAATTTCCAACATGATATTGGATTCGAGAGCTTGTTGAATTTCTTGTTGTAATTCCAATGTCGACATTTGTAGCAATTTGATAGCTTGCTGCAATTGTGGCGTCATTGTTAATTGTTGGCCTAGCCTAAGGTTTAAAGACTGTTTCATGGGCTCACAATTTCCAGCTGGGACGGTATGTTGTAGTTACCCTTTTTGAGGGTGCTATGAACGTAAAAGCTACTTTTCATTATTGAGAATAAATAGGTCATCTTATAGTGAGTAGGTAGTTGTATTACTGATACATTAAAGGCTGAAATTCTCACCTAAATAAACTTTACGTACTTCTTCATTAGCAACAATTGCATCGGCTGCCCCCTCGGCAATTACTTTACCAGCGTTGAGTATATAAGCCCTGTCACAAATACCTAAGGTTTCTCTTACATTATGCTCGGTTATTAATACGCCAATCCCACGATGTTTTAAATGTTCTATAATCTTTTTTATATCATCTACAGATATTGGATCAACACCTGCAAAAGGTTCATCAAGTAAAATAAATTGTGGATTAGTCGCTAATGCTCTGGCAATCTCAACACGTCTTCTCTCTCCACCTGATAGACCTAAAGCAATTTGGTTACGTAAGCGTTCAATATGAAACTCGTGTAATAATTCTTCAATTAGAAATTCGGCCTGTCCAGGTGTTATATCAGAACGAATTTGTAAAACAGCACGCAAATTATCTGCAACTGTTAGTTTGCGAAAAACTGAAGGTTCTTGAGGTAAATAACCAATGCCGTTTAGCGCCCGAACATGCATGGGATAATGGGTGATATCTTTTGAATCCAGTTTTATGCTGCCTTCATCTGCTTTAATTAGGCCAACCATCATGTAAAAGCTAGTTGTTTTTCCCGCTCCATTAGGCCCTAGTAATCCTACAATTTCATTGGTATTAACAGACAGTGAAACGCCATCAACCACATTGCGTTTGTTGTAAGTTTTAATGAGATGGTTTGCTGCTAGTGTAGCCATTTTTTTAAGTTATTAAGGTAAATAGGTGTGTATTATTTTATTTTAAGGAGCATCATTTTGGGGGAATAGTTGCTGAAACGGGCTTCGCTACACTTTTTTGTTCGGCGGTTTTAGGTTGTAATACAACATGTACCCGACTATTATCGGAGGTTTTATTGCCGGCTTTAACCAATGATGTTTTGATATCGTATTCAATCAAATCACTAGAATAAGTGCCATTATCTTTCCATACGGTTGCTTTATCCGTAAGAACTAATAAATCTTTCTTTGGGTAAAGTATACCTGTCAAAGCTTCCCCTAATATATCTTTTTCACCAATATTAGGTGTTTGTTTAAATTTTGCTTTGTTGCCTGTAAATACTAATTTATCGGCATCACCGTCTACAAAATAAACTACTAATTTGTCTGAGTTAACTAGAATACTACCTTGAATTGAAATAACATTACCAATGTATGTGCTGGTCGCCGTTACATCATCATAAGTTGCAGTATTGGACTCAATGTTAATCGGTTGATCCTTATCCGTTTCCAAAGCCGAAGCGCTAGTATAGATTAAGCTTAATAATATCGAGCAAAAGGATAATAAGTTACTTGATTTTTTATTTTGTTTCATAATGCCCTTTTACATTAGCCAGTAACTCTAAATGAACAGGGTCACTATAAGTCATGTTCATTCCTGTTCCTGTTGTTATATTTGGTGGGCTAATCAGTTCAGCCCACTCCTTGGTTTCCGCATAACTAGTCTGAGGGTTTACTTTTAATTCGCTGGTATTAATAGTAAGGGCTGAGAAACCTATCGCTTTTCCCCTGTTAATATTAACTTTACCATTTAAATGTAAATCCGTTCCATCTGCAGATAAAATGCCTGTTTCTGAATTAACAACCCAAGGTGGCGCTGAAGTAGTAGCCCATGGTGTTGGTTTTTCATTATAAAAAAACATAACGGGGGCTGTGATATGTGTTGTCGCATCGTCACTGTAATGAGTGAGTTGATCGGCAATTAGCTTATTTTTTAAAAGACCAAATTCATTCATTTCCCATTTTGTATAATTTTTACTGAAATAATCAGCACTATGTGGCGGTATTTGTCCATGCATGATTTCAATCAATCCTGTTATTTCAACCAACCACCAACTTATAGAAGAGACAACAAGTAGGTACAGATACAACTTATAATCTCGTAAACTCATATTAAATAAGTAGTTAAGATTTCATCAAAATGCCCTTGAGATTGCATGATAAAGTCACATACTTCTCGAACAGCACCTTCTCCACCGGATAATTTTGTACACCAATCTGCTCTTTCAATAACTGCGAAATTAGCATCAGCTACCGCAATTGATAATCCAACTCGGGTCATGAGCGGCAGGTCCAGCAAGTCATCGCCCATGTGAGCAGCTTGATCTGGTGTTAGGTTTAATTTTTTTAACACTTCATTTAAAGCAGATACTTTATTTTCATGCCCTTGATAAACGTGCTCGATACCCAAGCTTTTCATTCGGAGTGCGACTGAGTTTGATTTTCGACCAGAAATAATGGCTACTTCAACACCTGTTTGGCGTAAAAGCTTAATTCCATGTCCATCACGGGCATGAAAGGATTTGTATTCATTTCCTTCATTATCAAAAAAAAGTTTGCCATCAGTTAGTACGCCATCGACATCCAGAATTAATAGCTTTAGTTTTCTGACTTTTTCTGTAATGCTGATTAAGGAAGGGGGTGTTATGGCTGTCATTACACTATCCCAGCTCGAATTAAGTCGTGCATGTTCAAGGCACCTATTGCTTGTTTCTGTTTATTAACGACGATCAGAGCATTAATTTTCTTTTGTTCCATAATTTGCATGGCTTCAGCGGCAAGAATGTCTTCAGAAATAACAGCACAGTGAGATGTCATAACGTCGCTGATACAGGTTTTCTGGAGATCAAGGTTTTTTGCTAAAGTACGTCGCAAATCACCATCTGTAAAAATACCTACTACTTCCTGTTCATCATTAACAATGGCAGTCATGCCCAATTTTTTCTCAGTCATTTCTAATAGAGCATGACTTATTAGCGCAGATTCAGCAACTGAAGGAATATTATCACCTAAGTGCATAATATCATTTACTCTTAATAATAAACGCCGTCCTAGACTACCGCCCGGATGAGATAAGGCAAAATCATCTTTCGTAAAGCCTCTTGCTTCAAGTAATGACACTGCTAGAGCATCTCCCATCACCAAAGCCGCAGTTGTGCTGGAGGTGGGAGCAAGTCCCAAAGGACAGGCTTCTTGTGTTACCGCTACATTAATGTGTGTGCTGGCAACAAGGCTCAGTGTCGACATTGGATTGCCCGTCATTGCAATTAGAGGTACACCTAACCGTTTAATGATTGGTAATATCTTCAAAATCTCTTCAGTTTCACCTGAATTAGATAAGGCAAGCACGACATCCTGTTGGGTAATCATCCCAAGATCACCATGGCTGGCTTCACCTGGGTGTACAAAAAAAGCCGGTGTGCCAGTACTCGCAAAGGTTGCTGCAATTTTTCCAGCAATATGGCCGGACTTACCCATACCAATAACGACTACACGTCCTGTACAGTTGAAAAGTAATTTGCAGGCAGCAATAAATTGTTCATTAATCTGTTCAGTCAATGCTGAAATAGCAGCTGCTTCAACTTGAATAACGGCTAAGCCCAATTCGCGGAGTTTTTGATCATCTAGTTTCATGGCAAGCCGAAATTGTAATAAATAGTGTGCTGAATAAATGACTTATTAAGTTTGGTAATCATTCAGCTGAAGTAATCTGTCATATTTATACAATTATTATGCCATGTTTGCTTTATTTATGCTTTCATTTGATAGGGTTTTATAATTAAATCATAAGTCTTTTTTATAAGATTAAATAGATCCAGTGCATAGTTTAGATCATCTGACGATTTAACCTTATAATGCACTGTTTTCTCCTGGCTACTTGATAGATAGTCTGTTTCAGACTTATCCCCAGAATATGTGGATAAGTCTGTGGATTAAATTTGGAGTAAGTTGTTAACTATATAATTTTTCATATATTTTTCAGGTTGCCTAATAATTGCACAATATATTTTTCTCTATAAAAATCAATATTTTATTTTTATGATCGAGGTTTTGGTAGGGACTTAATCTATTTTTTGTTATAGCTGTTTCATTGAAAAGGTTATGTGCGTAAGTAAAAAGTGATTGTGTAAAAATAATTAATGTCAAGTGTAAATTGCCTTTTCGATTCGTTAAAACTGAGGCAAGCGAACAAGTGTTCGCGTGATATTATGGTAAAATTAGCTGTCTGATTTTTTCTTGATTACTATGGCCTATCCAACCCCACCAGTTCGATTAATTGATCGTTTCGGTAGAACAGTTGATTATTTAAGAATTTCCATTACTGATCGTTGTGATTATCGTTGTGTGTATTGTATGGCAGAAGACATGACATTTTTGCCTCGTGAGCAAGTGTTAACGCTGGAAGAAATTTATACAATTGCCAAAGCTTTTGCAGAATTGGGTGTCAAAAAGATCAGAGTAACGGGTGGAGAGCCACTAGTTAGGAAAGGTGTTTTGGAACTGCTTGAAAAAATAGGCCAGATTGAAAGTTTAAATGAGTTAGTGATAACAACTAATGGCTCACAACTTGAAACGATGGCGTCTGATTTAAAAGTTGCCGGTGTTAAGCGAATTAATATTAGTCTGGATACCTTGGATGCTGATAAGTTTAAAGCCATTACGCGAACTGGTGATTTACAGCAAGTACTTAGAGGTATTGATGCAGTCAAGGCGGTCGGTTTTGAGCGCATAAAACTTAATGCAGTTATTCTCAAAGGTAGTAATCATCAGGAAGTTTGTGATTTAGTACAGTATGCTGTTGATAAAGGAATTGATATCAGTTTTATAGAAGAAATGCCATTGGGAGTTGTTACTAAGCATGATCGTTCAGAAGCTTATTATTCCAGTGCTTTAATTAAGGAGGATTTGGCTCGGAGGTTTTCTCTAGAAGCCACTCTTGAAAAAACTGGCGGACCTTCAAGTTATTTCAAAGTGGTGGGTACGCAAACGCGTGTAGGCTTTATTTCACCACATAGTGAAAATTTTTGCAGCACTTGCAACCGGGTAAGATTGACTGTTGAAGGACGCTTGTTACTTTGTTTAGGTAACGAACATTCGGTTGATTTAAAAGCCGTGCTTAGAGAAAATCCTAGCGATATGGTTGTTCTTAAGCAAGCGATTATTGATGCCATGCTGATCAAACCAGAAAAGCACGAGTTCAATATTCATGAGCAACCTGTGATTTTGCGCTATATGAGTATGACAGGTGGTTGATGCGCGTGATGAAAATTCACTATGAAAAGCTAGGAAATTGAAATATCCCGCCAGTGACTGCAATTTTGGATAACGCGCTAGATAATCTTTTTTTGCAGAATATCGATTTGCCTGATTTTAATAGTTGGTATTTTCACGGAGAGCTCTTTTTTCACCAAGATATACGCATACAAATTGATCTTTTCCGTCATAATTTATGATCGCCGAACCGAAATCGCAAAGAGTTGCAACATGCATTTTATTGAGTTGAATTATATCGCCTTTATTACAGTTATGTTCAATCTTAACTGTTTCTACACCTCGTTCGGGTATGTTTAAGCATACTTTCCCAGTTAATTCAACAGCATGGCTGACAGGTAAAAATAATACAAGTATAAGTAAGTATTTGATTCTAATGGTTAATGTCACTTTGTAAAATAATTTAGTTTTTTGTAACTAAAAATGATCAACGAAAGGAAAATTTAAGACGATGTGTTATGATTTTTAGGTACATCACGCTTGGTTGCTCCTGTATAAAGTTGTCTTGGACGCCCAATTTTTTGATCGGGATCGGCTATCATCTCAGCCCAATGTGCAATCCATCCTACTGTCCTTCCCATTGCAAACATGGCAGTAAACATGTTGCTCGGTATGCCTAAGGCATGAAAAACAATGCCCGAATAAAAATCTACATTAGGGTATAGTTTTTTTTCAATGAAGTAATTGTCTTCAAGTGCAATACGCTCAAGTTCAAGAGCTAACTTGAATAGGTTATTATCATGTAACCCCAGTTCTGTAAGGACTTCATGGCAGGTGGTTCGCATGAGCTTAGCCCTAGGGTCGTGATTCTTATAAACGCGGTGACCAAAACCCATTAGACGGAAAGGGTCATTTTTATCTTTGGCTTTAGCAATATACTTAGGGATATGTGAAACATCACCAATTTCTTTCAACATGTTAAGTACTGCTTCGTTTGCGCCCCCATGGGCTGCACCCCAAAGACAAGCAATACCAGCGGTAATACAAGCATAAGGGTTTGCGCCACTTGAGCCAGCTAGACGAACTGTAGAAGTTGAAGCATTTTGCTCATGATCAGCGTGAAGAATTAAAATTCTATCCAACGCCCGAACCAATACTGGATTTGGCGCAAAATCGTCACACGGAGTGCCAAGCATCATACGCATAAAGTTTTCCACATAACTCAGCTTGTTTTGTGGGTACATAAATGGCAAGCCGGTACTGTATTTGTGACACATTGCAACGATAGTAGGTACTTTTGCTATCAAGCGAATGGCACTAATATCACGGTCATTTTTGGATTTTATATCAAGAGCATCATGATAGAAGGCTGATAATGCACCTACAACGCCAACCATAATGGCCATTGGGTGAGCGTCGCGGCGAAAGCCTTTAAAGAAGTTAGTGAGTTGGTCATGAACCATTGTATGGATCGTGATAGTACTTTCAAACTTAAACATTTCAGAGGTGGTTGGTAACTCACCATTTAGCAATAGGTAACAAACCTCAAGAAAGGTACATTTTTCAGCCAATTGTTCAATAGGGTAGCCGCGATAGAGTAATATGCCTGCTTCACCATCTATGTAAGTAATAGTTGAACTACAACTAGCAGTCGATGTAAATCCTGGGTCATAGGTGAACATGCCAGTTTGTTTATACAGAGCTTCAACATTAATGACATCAGGTCCTGTTGTTCCAGACAACACAGGCAATTCGCATAATGAATGAACGTTTTCATTTAAACTCAGGCTACGTATGGTGGTCATGGGTTTCTCTTAATGTTTAAGTAATGGTGAAGCACTTTACAATTTGGATAAGCTTAAGTCCGTTCAACATTAGTAATGGCTTGTTTAGCTAATTCAGTAACTTTAGACCAGTTTTTGGATTTTACTGCATCTGCAGGAACTAGCCAGGAGCCGCCAACACAAGCGACATTACTTAGTTTTAAGTAAGCATTGTAATTTTCTGGAGATATACCCCCGGTCGGGCAAAAAGTGACTTGAGGAATTGGGCCTGCAATTGATTTTAACATGGGTATTCCACCAGCGGCTTCAGCTGGGAAGAATTTAAAATGATCCAGTCCGTACTCCATGCCTAGCATTAATTCTGACAGACTGGCTATGCCAGGAATTAAGGCAATACTGCCTGCCTTTGCGGCAGTCAGTAATGATGGTGTTAAGCCAGGACTGATTGCAAAGACTGCGCCGGCATCTTCAGCAGCTTTTAATTGTTCGGGAGTAGTAATGGTTCCAGCACCGACAATAGCTTCCTTTACCTCTTGACTAATGAGTCTGATAGCGTCTAATGCGATAGGTGTGCGTAGGGTAATCTCCAATACCTTGATGCCTCCAGCTACCAAGGCATTCGCTAAAGGAACAGCGTCATCTAGGTTTTGAATGACCATAACCGGCATGACGGGACCTGCATTTAAAACATCTTTGGGTTGGATTTTCCAGTTGTTTAAATTCATGAATTACTCGTTAGTTTTTTAGGTGGGGTTAAAGCTACCCGGCAAATATGTCAGAAATTTTGGGTTATTTTAGGCAAAGCTAATCAACAGATCTTTATGTTAATCTACAAGAAATAGGTTCGATGCGCCAGTTTCAGCGGAGGATGCCCCAAGTCTAAAGCCTCCAAACATCTCGCGCCCCATGCCATAATGATGATTTTTAGCAGTATTTGGTAAAGGAATTCGATTATTAAATTCAGTTTCGTCAACCAGGACATTAATATTACCGGTTTGTAGGTTCATATAAATAATGTCACCAGTACGCACTTTAGCTAATGGGCCACCTGCTTCACATTCTGGACACATGTGAATAGCCGAAGGTACTTTGCCCGAAGCGCCAGACATGCGCCCATCAGTGACCAGTGCGACTTTAAAACCTTTGTCTTGTAACACACCTAAGGGAGGGGTTAGTTTATGAAGTTCGGGCATGCCATTGGAGCGGGGACCTTGGAAACGTAAAACAGCAATAAAATCTTTTTCCAAGTCACCGCGTTTGAAGGCTGCTAGCATATCTTCTTGGTCATCGAACACTACAGCGGGGGCTTCAACGATTTGGTGTTCTGTTGATACGGCCGAAAGTTTGGATATGCCTCGGCCCAAATTGCCGCGCATAACATGTAAACCTCCACCTGTCGCAAAAGGTTGGTCGACCGTACCTAGAACGTTGGTGTCTAAAGAGGAATCAGGGACTGACTCCCAAATTAGCTTTTTATTAATTAGCTTAGGTTCTTGGCAGTAATTGTCCATGCCTCGTTTATCAGCAACTGTTAATATATCTTCATGTAACAGCCCGTTCCTTAAGAGTTCAGCTATTAATACGCCCATACCACCAGCGGCTTGAAAATGGTTAACATCAGCAGGGCCATTAGGATAGATTTTAGCTATTAACGGAATGGCTTTGGATAATCTATCAAAATCATCCCAATTGAGAATAATACCGGATGCTCGGGCTATAGCGATTAAATGCATAGTATGATTGGTTGATCCACCTGTTGCCAACAAACCAATTACGGCATTTACAATTGCTTTTTCCGAAACCATGTGTGCAATCGGGCGGTAATCATCGCCCATGGCAGTAAATTTTAAAATTTGTTTTGCAGCGGCTTTAGTTAATTCATCACGCAAGGGTGTGTAGGGATTAATGAATGAACTGCCAGGTAAGTGCAAACCCATTATTTCCATCATCATCTGGTTGCTATTAGCTGTGCCATAAAATGTACAGGTGCCTGGGCTATGGTAAGAGGCTGATTCAGCTTCAAGTAATTCTTTGCGGCCAATTTTGCCAACAGCATAGGCTTGGCGGGCACGCGCTTTTTCTTTGTTGGTTAGGCCGCTAGGCATTGGTCCTGCAGGAATAAATAGGGTAGGCAGGTGACCAAAACTTAAAGCGCCAATCAGAAGTCCAGGTACGATTTTATCACAAACGCCTAGATACAAAGCCCCATCAAACATGTTGTGACTCATGCCTATAGCGGTTGTCATGGCAATTAAGTCACGGCTAAATAAGGATAGTTCCATCCCGGGCTGACCTTGGGTAATGCCATCACACATCGCGGGTACACCACCGGCAACTTGGGCAACCCCACCTGCTTCTCTTATGGCTGCTTTAATTAGGTCAGGGGCATCTTTATAAGGTTGATGTGCCGATAGCATGTCATTATAAGACGTGATGATAGCTATATTGGCTTTTTGATCGCCAGTTAAATCAGCTTTCTCACTGGCGCTACAAGCAGCAAATCCATGAGCTAAATTACCGCAACCCATTCCTGAACGTATAGGGCCTTTTTTGGCGATAGCATCGATATAATTCAGGTAAGCTGAACGGGTTTTGTGACTACGATCAACTATATCTTGCGTTACTTTTTCTATGACTGGATGCATGTTTTTTCCTGAGTTAAGTTTACGCGGGGAGGGTTATTCTTCCCAGGCACGGCCGTCTCTGGCAATTAATGCAACAGAGGCAACAGGACCCCATGTGCCGGCAGAGTATGGTTTGGGTGTATCCCGATAATGATGCCAAGCATTTTGTATGGAATCAACCCAAGTCCAAGCCTGTTCAATTTCTTCTCGGCTAAGAAATAAGGTTGGATTACCACGCATAGCTTCAAGTACCAGTTTTTCATATCCACCGAAAATACGGCTTTCTTTAAATGTATCAGAAAAACTTAAATCCAGTTTAGTTTTTTGAAGTTTTATATGTTCATCAATGCCGGGTATTTTATTAAGCATTTCGATTTCCACGCCTTCATTCGGTTGTAGATGAATAATTAGTTTATTGGGGGGTAATTCACGAAAACTGTCTTTAAAGATATTGTGTGGTAGTTGTTTAAAGTAGACAACGATTTCAGTTCGTTTACCAGTTAGGCGTTTACCAGTTCGCAAGTAAAAGGGTACACCGGCCCATCGCCAGTTATCAATATCAACGCGCAAGGCTACAAAGCTTTCGGTAGTGCTTTCAGTATTTGCCCCATCTTCTTCAAGGTAACCAGGAACGGCGCTACCTTTAATATAGCCTTTGGTGTACTGTCCGCGTACGGTTTTTTCTTCAACATTGTTGATAGTAATTGGGCGCAGTGCTTTGAGTACTTTTATTTTCTCATTATGAATGCTTTCAGCTTCAAGGTTTACCGGTGGTTCCATGGCAATAAATGTCAAAATCTGCAGTAGGTGATTCTGAACCATGTCACGTAACTGTCCGGTTTTATCAAAATAATCCCAGCGACCTTCAATACCAACCTCTTCACCAACTGTAATTTGAATATGATCGATTGTATTGTGATTCCAGTTAGTAGTGAAAATAGAGTTGGCAAACCGTAATGCCAATAAATTTAATACGGTCTCTTTGCCCAGATAATGATCAATACGATAAACCTGTTTTTCGCTGAAGACAGCAGCGACTTCATCGTTGATTTCTTTAGATGATTTTAGATCATGACCGATGGGTTTTTCCATTACCATGCGGGAGTTTTCTGTTAAAACACCTGATGAAGAGAGACCTTGGCAAATGTTTTTGAATAGAAACGGAGACACAGCAAAGTAATTGACCATAATCCTCGATTTTTGGTCAATGACTGCGTTTAATTGTTTATATTGTTCAGGTTTGGTTAGATCTATTTTTAAATAAGAAAGTCTTGCAGAAAAGCGTTTCCAGACGACAGCGTCAATCTTATCACTTAAAAACTCTTCTAAACTTTTATAAGCTATCTCAACAAATTTTGTGCTTTCTATGTCGTGCAGATCGACACCGATAATACGGGTATCTGGTTCAAGAAAGTTTGCGTTTTCAAGGCGATATAGTGAAATAATTAACTTTCGTTTTGATAAATCACCGAGTGCGCCATAAATTACTAAATCACAGGGTTTAAATGCATTTTTGTCTTTCATGTATTGATTGTCGAATAGAGATTTAAAGGCGGATATAAAAAAACTGATTTTTGCTAGATATTTGATCTTATTATCGCAGAAATTGTCGCAATATGTTGCGATTGAATGCAATGCTTTCGTTCTTAGGATAAAGATAAGTATTAATAGTGGTCTGATTTGTATACAGAATAGATGGTTGAGTTGAAAAATACTTATAACAAAAAACGGATTTGCCTGAGGTATTGCAATATTTTGTGTATTTTTTACAGCCAATTGATATGTGATAGCTTTTTGTTATTTGTTGACAAGCTACTTAGTAGTTCTTATAGTATCGATTAACTATTATTTTTTTCGAGCAAGCTATTAAAGTTTAATGCCTCATTTATTGATGATTGTTTTTAGCTGGTTAATAAATAGGGCCTTAACTATTCTTGTAAAGATTAACTTGGATTGGCTTAATTATATCTAGTGAGATTTAGATTGACGTGCTTTCACAATAACAATTAACTATTAAGGGGAAACACATGTGCTTTGAAAATATACTTGCAGTTGTAATGCTTTCAACCGTTTTGTTGACAAATACCTACGCAGCTGGAGAGCCCGTTAATGAAGATTTATCACTACTTTTTATGCTTTCTGACGAGTTAGTTGATATGGGCAAGCAGCATGATTCAGTAGGTTTTATAGAGTTTGTTAATATGGCTTTAAAGCTAGCCTCCGAGAACAGAAACAATTCACTTATATTACCTCGTGCGAGTGCTAAATTTAGAACAGCTAAATATGCAGTAAAAGAAGGGCATTTTAACGAAGGCATAGTCGCTGTTGAAGAAGCTAAATCTATCTTACTGAGAAAAAGAACGCTTAAATGGGATGGGGGTTCTTAAAATAGTTTGCTGATTTATAGGCCATTTATTTTAAAGCGCTTAAGAGCTGCATGATAACATTGAGCAACCCGCCCGTTGTCTTGCCCAGTCAGGGCGTTTGCCGGCAAATTTTTCTTTGCTGGGTTGTTCGTCATAGGGTTTCTGAAATAATGTAAGTAATTCTTCGATCATTGAAAAATCGTCTTGCTCTGTTTGGTCAATAGCTAATTGAGCAAGGTAGTTTCGCAGTACATATTTAGGATTAATTTTGTTCATTTGCAATTGTCTATCTGCATTTGAGGTATTATCTTTTTGTATGCGACAGCTATAAGTCTCAAGCCAAGAGTGTAAATGAGTTTTGTAGGAGGCATTTATTTGTTCTGGGACATAGTAAGCTGCAGATAAGTAATTAAAAGCAAGGTTGAAATCAGCTTCTGTCATGGGCAACTGAATGTCACAGTTTATTTTAGCTAGTTGACGATAAAAAATAGTCATATCCGTTTCCACCAACTGGAGTAGGGCTATTAATTCTGCAAAGAGTTTTTCATCTGTCGCTGAATCAAAAGCTTTTATGCCAAGTTTGCCTGCCATCATATCTTGCCAGCCCTTCTCAAAAGTCTCCGTATAAACATTCATTGCCTGTAGTAGGGGCTCTATTTGTTCAATAAGTGGGTATATGGCATTAGCTAGTTGGCCTAGATTCCAAAAGGCAATTTGTGGTTGATTACCGAACCTATAGCGTCGATCTTGGGCATCGGTTGTATTAGGTGTCCAATTAGGATCATAATTTTCAAGCCAGCCGTAAGGGCCATAATCTATGGTCAAGCCAAGTATCGACATATTGTCAGTATTCATCACGCCATGGACAAAGCCAACTCGCTGCCAATGCACAATCATTTCAGCTGTTAATCGACAAACTTCCGTAAACCACCTGAGATAGTTGTCAGGGAATGGTTCGCCTAAATATGGAAAATCTGTTTGTATGGTGTAATCAACCAGTTTTTTTAGCAATGGAATATCACTGCGTGCGGTTAAAATCTGAAAATGACCAAAGCGGGTAAAAGAGGGTGCCACCCTGCATACAATAGCCCCCGGTTCTGCTTTAGGGTTGCCATTGTAAAACATGTCGCGAATAACAGATTCGCCTGTTAGCATTAAGCTTAACGCCCGAGTGGTTGGTACGCCTAAATGGTACATAGCCTCACTGCATAAAAATTCCCGCACTGATGAGCGTAATACTGCCAATCCGTCTGCAGTTCTGGAGTAAGGCGTAGGGCCAGCGCCCTTTAGTTGCAAGGCCCAGCGTTTCCCTTGTTGATTGATCACTTCGCCAAGATTAATTGCTCGGCCATCACCAAGTTGACCTGCCCAGTTACCAAATTGGTGTCCACCATAACAAGTCGCGTAAGACTCCATTCCCCTAGCTAGATAGTTGCCGGCAAATACTTGCGTAAAATTATCCCCTTCACAGGTATCGTTATGTAGGTCCAATAAGGCGGCTACTTCTCTTGAATAAGCTATGCACTTTGGATTCATTACTGGGGTTGGTTTAACTCGAGAGTAACAAGCCCCAATAACCTGACGACGATGATTAATGGTTTCTTCATCGGCAGGTAATTCACGGATAAAGCGATTATCGAAAACCAAATCATCAAGATTGGATAGTTTGGAATGAGACGTCATGGGTATTAGTAGGTGATGTGACGATGGATAAAAAATCTAGAAACGGCTTACCAACAGATTAACACAGGTTTTGTTTGTACATGTAGTACATTTATCATAGGGGTAAGTGGCACGAGCCTTGAGAAACCCTTGTCAGTTTCACTTTGCTAATATAAGAGGGATACAATTCTAAGTTGCTAGTCATAAGGTACAATGTTCATTACATATGAACATATTAGTTTCTGCTTGTAATAGTCGAACAGGGATTTATTGTAAAAGTGCCATTTATGGATGATGATTGCTAACACTAATCGATCATACAGCCTTACCTTAGATGAGTTAAAGTTTGTTCTGAGGATATGTCATACAATGTAGGGCATGGTCATATAAATAATATGAGAAGTTTAATTTTATAGGGTGATTATTGGGCAATTATTGCCGTATATAACCTTACGTTTGTTTGAGGTAAGATCGTGTCATCATTTGGAAGATCAATAAGAATTTACCTTGCCGATGGAACTCCGTCAGGAATTCGTCATGTTGAAATTGCTAATTGGTCTGGACAAGCCATTGCCTGCCCGAGAGGCAGATTTGCAGAATTAACAAAATGGGAAGAGGCTAAAAGACCGGGTATCTATTTTCTATTTGAGAGACAAGCTTCCGACATAGGAAATAAGGCCTACATAGGCGAGTCAGAAAATGTAATAAAGCGACTCATTGATCATGAAAGAAATAAAGATTTCTGGAATGAAGTTGTAATTTTTACCAGCAAAGACGAAAACCTTACCAAGTCACATATAAAGTACCTAGAATCAAGGCTAGTTGCAATGGGTATAGAGTGTCAAAGATATAAGCTCGAGAATGCAAATACTCCAACAGAATCTAATCTTCCGCGTGCTGACAAAGATGCAATGGAAGAGTTTATCCATAATTTAAGAATTATAATTGGCACTCTTGGTCATAAACTCCTAGATCCTATTAAGTCAAACGCTACAATTGAAGAAATAATAAATACAAAATCAACTATTGGCATTCCTTTATTTTTTTCTATAAAAAATCTAAAAGCACAAGGCCAAATGACAGATGATGGTTTTTTGCTTTTGGCAGGATCAGATTTTGCATCGACTACAAATCTTAGTATGCCAGGTAACACCAAGAAAATTAGAGATGCATTAATTGAAGAAGGCACCCTGAAAATGGCGGGTGAAAACTATAAGCTACTAAAAGATACTCTTTTTAGCTCTTCTTCCTATGCGGCAGCAGTAGTTGCAGGTACAAGTAGATCTGGTCCACAAAGTTGGCAAGATTCTACAGGACGCACACTTAAAGTCATTGAAGAACAAATCCTGAATGAGCAAACATAAAAGAGTTTTAATGCTGTGAGTAAGATATTCTCATAAGCAAGCCTCCAAACATATCGGGCATATTGACTGTGTAGTTTCTTAAATATACTCAACCTATTGTTTACATAGCTATGGACAATGTTCATAGCGTTGTCGGGGAAGTATCTGACGTTGTATTGTAGGCTAACAATATTGTAGATGATGGCTGCTATGCTCTGGATCATGTCTACAAAACTTTGGTTCATACTTACAATGCGGGCGGCAATCATATTTGCACAATTACATTGTCATAATTGATGTCTACGGCAACACTGATGCAGGTATCTTTTAGAGCCTTGCATGCTTGCGCAAGGCTAAAGTAGCCATGATCTAGTGTATTGCTGGTTTGCCCTGCTCTGGGGTTATTGTTATCTATATTGTCACAGGTCTTATAAACGCTGAGGCTAAGAACCTAAGCGTAGGAAGATTGAACATAAGGCATCAAAATAATCGGCCGCCGGATGAGTTTTACAAATCCAATCCGGCTGGAGGCGCATAATTAATACTGAACTGAAGTTTTTATGAATTTATACCTGACTATTCAGATAGTCTTCGTAGTTACCATTAAAGTCAACGATGCCGTTAGGGGTTAATTCGATAATCCGTGTTGCCAGTGAGGATACAAACTCTCGGTCATGGCTGACAAAAATCAGGGTGCCGGGATAATTTTCCAGCGCCGTATTGAGTGATTCAATGGATTCCATGTCAAGATGGTTGGTTGGTTCATCCATGACCATTATGTTGTTTTTTTGTAGAATGAGTTTGCCAAACAACATGCGACCTTGTTCGCCACCAGAAATAACCTTGACGGATTTATTGATGTCATCAGCCGTAAACAATAAACGCCCCAAAGTGCCCCGTATAGTTTGGTCGTCATCGGACTCTTTGCGCCATTGTCCCATCCATTCTATAAGCGTCATGTTTTCGGCAAAATCATCGGCATGATCTTGGGCAAAATAACCCACTTCTGAGTTTTCTGACCATTTGACGATGCCGGTATCTGGGGTTAAGTCACCTACCAGTGTTTTAAGTAAAGTTGATTTACCAATACCATTGGGCCCAATGACGGCAACTCGTTCACCAACCGGAATCATTAAATTTAAATTTTTAAAGAGGGGTTGATCACCGTAACCTTTGCTGACATTTTCGACTTCCAATGCCAGACGGTGTAGCTTTTTGGTTTGATCAAAGCGCAAAAAGGGATTAACACGGCTGGAGGGTTTAACTTCATCTAACTTGATTTTATCAAGTTGTTTGGCACGCGAGGTAGCTTGTTTGGCTTTTGAGGCATTCGCGGAAAAGCGACTGACGAAAGTTTGTAGTTCGGCAATCTGTACTTTTTTCTTAGCATTGCCAGCCAATAAGCGTTCACGAACTTCAGTAACCGCTATCATATAATCATCATAATTGCCTGGGTAAACACGTAATTCACCGTAATCCATGTCAGCCATGTGCGTGCAGACGCTATTTAAAAAATGACGATCATGCGAGATAATAATCATGGTGCAGTTGCGTTGATTCAATATGTCTTCGAGCCAGCGGATGGTATTGATATCAAGGTTGTTCGTTGGTTCATCCAGCAACATAATGTCGGGATTGGCAAACAAGGCTTGAGCCAGTAAAACTCGCAATTTCCAGCCCGGTGCAACCGCACTCATTAAGCCATTGTGTTGTTCGAGCGGAATATCCAGTCCAAGTAAAATTTCACCAGCACGCGATTCAGCCGTATAGCCATTGTACTCGGCAAACACCGCTTCCAGTTCGGCAGCATGCATGTAGTCATCTTCTGTTGCTTCCAGATTGGCATAAATTGCATCCCGTTCAGAGATGGCTGCCCACATTTCGGCATGCCCCATTAGAACGACGTCCAGGACTCGGCAGTCTTCATAAGCAAATTGATCTTGGCGTAAGTTACCCAGACGTTCGTTAGAAGTGATGCTAACGTTACCGGCTGAAGGTTCTAGATCGCCACTTAATATTTTCATAAAAGTTGACTTGCCGCAGCCATTAGCACCAATAAGGCCATAACGGTTGCCATCGCCAAATTTGACTGAGACATTTTCGAAGAGGGGTTTTGCCCCAAATTGCATAGTGATATTAGCTGTAGAAATCAAGGTGTTGTTCTCAAGGGTAAAAGTAAATAAACGGGGGCTAATAATTCAGCCAAATTTCAGGAATTATATGGGCAGTAAGATGGTCGTCATTGATCCATATTTGGCCATCCTGCAGATTAATTTGTAATTGCATGGTGCGCTTAACCAGTAGGAGAAGTTGGTCAGTAGCAGATTTAGGCAAGTTAATAACTGTTAAATTGTTAAAACGCGATAGTTTAGGTTGCAGTTGTTTCCACCAGACAGAATTACGTCCTCCGTAACTATATATGATAACGTTGTCTGCCTTACTACATGCTTTACGTATACGTTTTTCATCTGGCATTCCTATATCTATCCATAACTCAATATCATCAGTCAGGCTTTTTTGCCAAAGATCAGGATCATCATCAGCACTAAGACCTTTGGTGAATTGAAGATATTCGTTAGCATTTAATAGGAAAGCTAGTAAACGCACCATCATTCGTTCTTCAGTTTCAGACGGATGTAAAGCAATAGTCAGGTTATGTGGCTGGTAATAGCCTTTGTCAATGTTAGCAATCTGGCAGTCTGCTTTATAAATTGTTGACTTAAGCGCCATTGAAAATGTTTATCTAGGAATTAATTTGACATTTTACCAGATTTTGAGAGGTGAGTATGTTGTCACTTAGCTTCATGGGAAATGATTTATTATTTCACAGAATAAAATTGTAATTATTTTCAATATTAAGAGACATCATCGGGTAATATATAATGACTTGGAGATAAATATAGTTTGTTAATGTTTTAAATTAGCACTATTAAGCTAAATAGAAAGATTTTCTGGAACGTTAATTTCACTACACCGAATAAAATTTAGGAGAATTTATGCTTAATAAAGTGACTTTGATTGGAAGATTAGGCGCAGACCCTGAAGTGCGCTACATGCCAACGGGTGGTGCAGTAGCAAATATAACAATAGCGACCAATTTTAGATGGAAAGATAAAGCTGGTGAAAAAAAAGAGTCAACAGAATGGCACAGAGTTGTATTCTTTAATCGTTTGGCTGAAATAGTAGGTGAATACTTAAAGAAAGGTGGTCAGGTTTATGTAGAAGGACGACTACAAACTCGCAAATGGCAGGGTCAGGATGGGCAGGATCGCTATACGACTGAAATTATTGCTACAGAAATGCATATGTTAGATAGTCGTAGTGGTGGTACCATTGGTTTTGGCGGTGATCAGCAATCAATGGGCTATACCCCGTCAGCATCTAAGAAAGAATATCAGCCACAACACTCAGGACAACCTAATAATTCGGGACCTATGCCGCCTTCACCGCCCCTTCCATCTTATGAAGATTTTGATGATGACATACCGTTTTAGACGATACTTCATTTGGTTTATTTAAATCGTGGATTTAATAATATCGTGACGAGTTGCAACAGAAAGTTCAAAAGGTTATATGATTGAGTGAATTGTATAATCGTTATGATATTGATTTATTCTTATCACTCAATCATAAACCTACCAGAATGTACAAGGCTATATTGATACGAACATGTTAATTAAACAATTTTTTCTAATCTGTATGCTCTCTGTTATTCTGGGCGGTTGTTCTGCATTTTATGGCTCTCAGCCTCCCGCTCCGGTTTATGGGGATGGTGCGAAGGTTTATAATAAAAAAACGCCTATTTTACCTAAGCCACAAAAGCCTAAAGAAGTTATTACGGATGATAAGGCTCAAGCCTCTTCAGGAATATTTAAGGCTGAGCCATTAAAAGAGAATGCTTCAATTGCAGCAACAATGGAAGAATTGCAGGCAGAACCTTTGACTCCAGAACAAGAAAAACAAGCACAAGAATCTTTATTAGAGCAGGGGGCTTCAATAACTGAGCAAGGAGCAATAGCACCAAACTCCGAGCAGGCAACATCTGCCCAAGGCCAGTCCGTCATCATAGCGCCAAAACAAGAGCCTATAAGTGTTCTAGCTCCATCTTTTAAGCCATTAGACACTTTTCCGCCATTATCACCTGCCGTAGGTGCGCTTGTGATGGCGGCTAGTCAAAACACAAAAGCAGGGGACATAGAATCTGCAACTACAACTATTGAACGTGCTATTAGGATAGAGCCGCGAAATGCTACACTTTATTATAAGTTGGCCTTGTTAAGGTTAAGGCAGTCCAAACCAGTTATGGCGGAAGATCTTGCAAAAAAGGCGGTTTTATTGGCTTCAAATGATACTCAGATGAAAAAGCATAGTTGGTTATTGGTTGCCAGAGCGAGAGAAATGCAGGGGGATTTAATTGGCGGCAAAGAAGCTAGAGCCAAAGCCGATAAGTTTTAATTATGCAAGGATTGATATCTTCAACAATTAGGGCAAATCAAGACTACCCGAGCGCCCTAGGTCTATGTAATAATAAATAAATTTTTTTGTCAGTCGGCTTTTTTCTAACCTATAGGTAATAATAATGGATGATAATAAAAAGAAAGCATTAGGTGCTGCTCTCATGCAGATAGAGAAGCAATTTGGCAAAGGATCAGTCATGCGTATGGGTGATGTTGCGGCTTCTCGTGATATTGATGTTGTATCTACCGGTTCTCTAGGGTTAGACATAGCATTGGGCTGTGGTGGTTTACCGCGTGGTCGTGTTATTGAAATTTATGGGCCCGAATCATCTGGCAAAACTACACTTACACTTCAGGTAATTGCTGAAATGCAGAAGCTTGGTGGTACAGCTGCTTTTGTTGATGCTGAGCATGCTTTGGATCCGAGTTATGCTCAAAAAATTGGCGTGAATGTTGATGAATTATTGGTTTCTCAGCCGGATACCGGCGAGCAGGCTCTAGAAATCACTGATATGCTGGTGCGTTCAGGTGCTGTTGATGTGGTCGTAATAGATTCAGTGGCAGCATTAACACCTAAGGCCGAGATTGAAGGTGATATGGGTGATTCCCATATGGGCCTTCAGGCTCGTTTAATGTCGCAGGCGTTAAGGAAATTGACGGGTAATATCAAACGCTCTAACACATTGGTGATTTTTATTAATCAAATCAGGATGAAAATCGGCGTTATGTTTGGTAGTCCTGAAACTACTACGGGTGGTAATGCCCTAAAGTTTTATGCATCAGTACGTTTGGATATCCGTCGTATTGGTTCGGTAAAAAAAGGCGACGAAGTAATCGGCAATGAAACACGGGTAAAAGTGGTGAAAAACAAAGTTGCCCCTCCCTTTAAGCAGGCTGAATTTGAGATTTTATATGGAGAAGGGATTTCATTTTTGGGTGAATTGGTTGATCTAGGCGTTAATTATGGGTTTATTCAGAAAGCAGGTTCTTGGTATAGTTACGGTGATGAAAAAATCGGCCAAGGTAAAGATAATGTTAAGGTGTATTTAAAAGAACATCCCGAAAAGGCAAAAGAAATTGAAACTAAGATCAGAACAGAAGCCTTTAGCAAGTTAGATTTAATCGTTGAAGCGCCAGTAAATGAGGGCGATTAAGCAGGGGCGATTTAGCGAAAGTTAAAGAATGAATAAAGATCAAACTGGGCTTGATTTTACGGAGTCTGAGATTAAGTCTTATTGTATTTATTTGTTGGTTCGCAGGGAACACAGTCAAAAAGAATTGTTGAATAAATCATTGGCAAAAGGTTTTGAAAAAGATCAGGTTCTGACAGTTATTAAAGCATTAGTGCTTGAAGGTTGGCAGAGTGATTTTAGATATGCGGAATGTTATGCTAGGTATCGGATACAAAAAGGTTATGGTCCCATTTGGATTAATTATGAACTAAAAAAAAATGGGATTACTGGGTTTAATCTTGATGATGTTGTATTGAAAACAGTAGGTACTTGGATAGATTTGCTGGAGCGTGTTTACACAAAAAAGTATGGTCATAATTCATTTTTGAATCGTAATGAATTGGCGAAACGTAGTCGTTTTTTAATGCAACGTGGGTTTTCATGTGCCATGATTAGTACTTTTTTTGATCATTTGAATATTAAATTGTAGGGTGTGTTCACACGCCATTTTTAAAATCACTTATTACCATGAAAAAAATGACTAGCGCTGAGTTGCGCAACGCTTTCCTCGAATTTTTTCGTCAGCGAGGGCATTCCATAGAGTCCTCAAGTTCTCTTGTCCCAGTTAATGATCCGACTTTATTATTTACTAATGCGGGTATGGTTCAATTTAAGGATGTCTTTTTAGGCAGGGAACAACGCGAATACAACAAAGCAGTTACTACCCAACGTTGTGTTAGAGCAGGTGGCAAACACAACGACCTCGAAAACGTAGGCTATACGGCAAGGCATCATACTTTTTTTGAAATGTTGGGAAACTTTAGTTTCGGTGATTATTTCAAAAAAGAAGCTATTTATTATGCGTGGGATTTTTTGACCAAAGAATTGGAGATTCCTGCTGAAAAATTATGGATTACAGTTTTTGAAGAGGATGTTGAGGCTGAGAATATTTGGCTGGATGATATTGGCATCTCACCACAACGACTTTCAAAAATAGGTGCAAAAGATAACTTTTGGTCTATGGGGGATATTGGGCCTTGTGGGCCTTGTACTGAGATTTTTTATGATCATGGCGCAGATATCGCAGGAGGCCCTCCAGGTACACCAGAAGAAGACGGTGATAGATATATTGAGGTCTGGAATTTAGTATTTATGCAATATGATCGGGCTGCAGATGGTACGTTGACGCCATTACCAAAGCCTTCTGTTGATACGGGTATGGGCCTTGAGCGAATTAGTGCAGTTATGCAAGGCGTTCATAACAATTATGATATTGATTTGTTTCAATCAGTAATAAAAGCAGCCGCACAAATTGTTGGCACGACAGATTTAAATCAAAGCTCATTACGAGTTATAGCTGATCATATTCGCTCCTGTGTCTTTTTGATTGTTGATGGTGTGATGCCTTCTAATGAAGGTAGAGGCTATGTATTGCGTCGAATTATTCGTCGCGCCATCCGACATGGTTACCGATTGGGGATTCAGGATGTTTTCTTTTATAAGTTGGTTGCCCCCTTGGTTGAAGAAATGGGTGAAGCCTTCTCGGAGCTTAGGCAAGGACAATCACAAGCTGAGCGAGTATTGAAAAAAGAAGAAGAACGTTTTGCTGAAACCTTGGGGCAGGGCATGAAGATTCTTGAAGCTTGTGTTGCTAAAATGCATGGTTCAGTTATACCTGGTGAAATAGTTTTTCAACTGTATGATACTTATGGATTCCCAGTCGATTTAACTGCTGATTTTGCACGTGAAAATAATTTAACGGTAGATCATGCCGGTTTTGAAATAGCTATGTCAGCTCAACGTGATAGAGCAAGATCGGCTAGTAGTTTTAGTGCTGAATACAGTCAAGATATCAAACTGGATAGTGAGACTGAATTTACTGGTTACGATAGTTTGAATGATGAGGTTCATATCGTTGCATTATTCAGTAAAGGAGAGGCAGTTGATTTTTTACAAATGGGTGATGAGGGTCTGATAGTTCTAGATAAAACTCCTTTTTATGCGGAGTCTGGTGGTCAGGTTGGTGATTGTGGATACATTAATGCATCAGGTGCAGTGTTTGAAGTAACAGATACTCAAAAGCAGGGAGTTAATCTGTTTTTACATAAAGGTAAATTAATTTCCGGTACCTTAAATATTGGTCAATTATGTGATGCAAAAGTCAGTGTATTGGACAGAAAAGCCACTGAACTTAATCATTCTGCAACACATTTATTACATGCGGCTTTAAGACAAATTTTGGGCGATCACGTTAACCAAAAAGGTTCGCTTGTTAATCCAGAGCGTTTACGCTTTGATTTTTCACATTTTGAATCTGTTACCCCAGATCAAATAATTACCATTGAGCGATTGGTAAATGAGCAGATCCGGCTAAATAATATTGTTACTGCAGAAGTGATGGACAAAGATATGGCTATTCAAGCGGGTGCTATGGCTTTGTTTGGCGAAAAATATGGGACTGAAGTCAGAGTTTTAAAAATGGGTGAATTTTCGACCGAGCTATGTGGTGGTACCCACGTTGAGCGATCAGGCGATATCGGATGCTTTAAAATAATTAGTGAAACGGGTGTCGCTGCGGGCGTTAGACGTATTGAAGCAGTTACGGGTGCTAATTGTATCGATTGGATTGCTAGTCGCGATAAGTCTTTGTCTGGCATTGCAGCTTTACTAAAAAGTGCACCTGAAAAAGCAGTGGAAAAAGTTGAGCAGTTGCTGGAAAAAAATAGAACATTAGAAAAACAGTTGGAGCGTCTCAATTCAAAGCTTGCCAGTTCAGCAGGAGGTGAGCTTAGTGCCCAGGCTGTTAATGTAGCAGGAGTCCAAGTGTTGGCAGTTAAACTTGAAGATGTTGATACTAAATCCTTACGTGAATTGGCAGATCAGCTAAAAAATAAACTGGGTCGTTGCGCTATTGTTCTAGCCATTGTTGAAGGTGATAAAGTTAGTTTAATTGCTGTTGTCTCAAAAGATCTTTTAGGTCAGATAAAAGCCGGAGAACTGGTAAATCATGTTGCGATTCAAGTTGGTGGTAAAGGTGGTGGCAAACCTGATTTAGCTATGGCAGGCGGTAATAACCCATCTGCATTGGCAGAGGCATTAGCAAGTGTTTCGGTTTGGGTACAAGCGCAGTTGAGCGCGTAACAACAAGGTTTTATTGAATGTCACTTTATGTCTATAAATTCGGTGGTACTTCGGTAGGTTCAGTAGAGCGTATCAAAATAGTCGCAGAAAAAGTTAAAAAAGCCCAAGAGTTAGGCAATCAAATTGTGGTGGTTTTGTCAGCCATGAGCGGTGAAACTAATCGGTTGATTGGACTGGCGAAAGAAATACAGGTACAACCTACGGATCGAGAAATGGATGTGTTAATTTCTACGGGTGAACAGGTTACAGTAGCTTTATTAGTCATGGCATTACATGAGTTGCATTGTGATGCTGTTTCATACACAGGCTCACAGGTTAAAATTTTAACTGATAGCACACATACTAAGGCGCGAATTAGGGAGATTGAGGATGCTAAAGTTCGAGCTGATCTTGATTCAGGGAAAATCGTTGTGATTGCTGGCTTTCAAGGTGTTGATGAGGGAGGTAATATTACGACCTTAGGTCGAGGAGGGTCAGATACTACAGCTGTTGCCTTGGCGGCAGCATTAAAAGCAGATGAGTGTCATATATATACTGACGTCGATGGGGTGTATACGACTGATCCAAGAGTTGAACCTAAAGCTAGAAGACTTAAACAAATTACTTTTGAAGAAATGCTGGAAATGGCAAGTTTAGGTTCAAAAGTTTTACAAATTAGATCGGTAGAGTTTGCCGGCAAATATAACGTTGCGTTACGTGTATTATCATCATTTCAAGAAGGGTGTGGAACACTCATCACCTACGAGGATTCTCAAATGGAAAGTGCTTTAATTTCGGGCATTGCTTTTAATCGTGATGAAGCAAAACTAACTATTACCGGGGTGCCTGATTTACCAGGAGTTGCTTTTAAGATTTTGGGTCCTGTTGCAGACGCAAATATTGAAGTGGACATGATAATTCAGAATATTGCTGACGATGCAACTACTGATTTTACTTTTACGGTGCATCGAAATGATTATGAGCGTGCAAAAGCCATACTGGAAGCAACTTGCGCGCAATTGGGCGCAAGAAAAGTAACAGGTGATAATAGTATTGTAAAAGTTTCAATAGTTGGGGTAGGCATGCGCTCCCACGCAGGTATTGCCAGCACCATGTTTAAAACATTAGCAGCAGAAGGTATTAATATTCGTATGATTTCAACTTCTGAAATTAAAATTTCTGTGGTTGTCGATGAGAAATATATGGAGCTTGCTGTAAGGGCTTTACACACAGCATTTGAATTGGATAAGGTTACCGAAGAACGATAGTTGCTGCTTATTAAACAATTTAAAGGTATCCATTTCTTATTTTCTAAATGTATTACGCAAAAAAGTAATAAATATATTGTGGGTTCTCCAGAAGATTTTTTTAAGTAATGGGGTCGGCTTTGCTTTAGTAATAAGTGGGTAGCCAAACTCTGTCAATGTATGGCTGACGGCACTTTCAAAAATAGATATTTGTTTTGCGGTCATTTTTTCTCGCCACTTTGCTTTGTTGCCTTTTTGTATAGATTGTTGCAATAGTGGAGTTTTTCCAGCTTCACCTGATTTCTTATAATTTAAGATATCATCGCTGTAGGGTTCATTCAAGAAAGCACAGATTTCTTTTATTTTTGACTCAGGAGCGTCTAGTAAATCTTCATAATGGACTTCATGGTAGATTTTATCACCAAACCCTTTTCCAATGCGGCGACCACACTCAACATATATCTCCCAGTATTTTGCGGCAAAAAAGGTATTGTAAACACGGAAATCATGTTTTCGTTCAAACATGGATAATGCACAGTCACGTCCATCACGAATAATATGAATAAATTGAGCAGATGGAAACATGTTTAATAGTTTTTCCATATGAAGAAGATAATAAGGCGTTTTGTCACCCCAGCGTAACTTACCTTCGGCAATTGCATTTTTTTCAAATAAAGTCGAAATTATTTCAGCCATAGAGTTATTTTTACCTTCGGCCATTAGTTGCTCGGTCAACTCATTAATGTCAAACTTAATGCCATGGAGGTCTGTATTAAGGAAGTCAGAGCTTTGTTGGTAAATGGATTCTAGTACACGACGAATATTTTCTGGTTTTTTTAAGTCACCGAAATTTTCTACATTACGAAACAGTGGAATAATAAAATGAGATTCTCCTGTCGGGAAACAAATGTTGGGATGTGAGCGGAGGATGTATTGTAGTAAAGTGGTTCCAGATCGAGGTGCGCCAACAATAAAAATAGGTCTGGTCAATGGATTCATAAATGGAATCCTTTTTATATTTTTTTGGGAATGAATAAAAAAATTGTGGTTACGATGGCTTATTTGCAATATAAGCCCCCACCATCATTCCTAGATGATGGCTTAGGCTCATTGCTTTTCGCATATAGATTCTTGGTTTTAAAAAATACAAATAGATAGTTTCATAGATATTCATCAGTAGCTGCATATACATATACCTAGGGACGCGCAGTATTTTTTTCCCCACGGGATTTATTGTATATAATCCTGTTTTTTTGCCAGCAAGATAATGCAATTTAAGAAAGTATAGGCGTTTAACTTTTTCATCAGCTATTAAATGTAAAACTTCCATCTCGGGTTCATAAGCTATAGTGTAGTTGTGTTGTAAAAGATATTGAAACATAATCTCATCTTCACCGCCGCCTATGCCTTTTCCTTTCCGGTTATAGCGAACATCGAAGCGAAGTTTATCTTGGAAGATGTGTGTGTTGTAAGCAATGTTTCCACTCCAAATAGGAGTAGATGCGTCAAAAATATTGAAAGCTTTATTGGAATGATTAAGTTCACCGTAGAACGGTAATAGATCATCATTTAACCAGTTAGGACGATAGGGTAAAGAAATTGAAATTTTACCGCCTACACAATCGACTTTTTGATCGATTAGGGTACTTGCAGCAGCTTGTAACCAGTTTTTATAGGGTAATTCGTCGGTGTCAATAAATGCCAGATATTTATAGGAAAGGCTTTCTTCAATAGCTCGATTGCGTGCAAAAGCTATGCCTTGCTGAAATTCGTTGACATACTTGAACGGCACCTTAAGGTTTTGTGCAAAAGTATTGGCCAGTTCTCGAGTATTGTCGGTGCTATTATTGTCGACAATCAACACAGAAAAAGGAATTGGACACTTTTGATTAATCAATGAGTCAAGCAGTTTGGGCAGGAGCTTTTCTGCATTGTAGCTACATATTGCGATCAAGATATGATTAGTAGCCATTTTTGAAACATACCTAATGATAGATTACAAATTAATTTAATGTATTTGTCGGGTTTATGTATCTTTGAAGTCTTTAGTTACGATGTCCCGTTACTTTATCGGTTATGCGTTGATAATAATAGTTGGTTAATTTTTTTAAGGACACATCATTGTCAGAAAATATTAGCTTTCTCGCCAAGGTATTTACCGAGTCATTGTCAAATATTGTGATGCGTCTAATTAAAAGCGGATTTTTTTCACTGCTAAACTTCCCTGGGCGAGCGGTACAGGCCAGTTTAAAACCTGTATCTATTGCTGCACTAATTGAATCACTATTATGCATGCCGTAAGGATAGGCGAAACTGGTGATTTTTCCATTAATGATAGATTCTAAAATTTGTTTCGATTCAGACATTTCAATTTTTTGCTGTTGATATGATAGTGTCGTCAGATCAGGATGAGAGCAAGTATGAGATCCGATCTCCATGCCTGTTTTTTTCATGTTAAAAATTTGCTCAGCCGTTAATATTTGAGTTTCCGGTGCGTGGGTTCCCATCCAGTGAGCATGTTTGCCAATGCTATCAGTGGTTATAAACCACGTAGCTTTCATGTTGTAATTTACTAAAGGTAAAAAAGCACCTTCAAAGTTATCGGCATAGCCATCATCAAATGTTATGGCAACGGTTTTTTCAGGATATGTAGAGTAACTAGTAAGTTCTTTGAAAAGAATGGTATTCCAGTGGTTTTTTTTTAAATATCGCAAATGGGCATTAAATAAGTTGGCGCGTATCGAATAGCGTGATGACGGATTATCATTGGGTGTGCCGTGATACATTAGGACAATAGGTCCTTTGTTGTTGGAATTTGATAATGGTTTAGTCAAAATAAAAGTCGCCAAAAAGTATTAAGGGAAGAAATCATTTATCGCAATGAAATTAGTTTTTCATCATTATAGTTTAGCCTAAAATATAAGCTGCCATTATTAAAATTGAGGCTGTATCTTTGATACAACCTGTCTAATTTTTCCGGATACTTCTGGGGGTATTTTATGGGTCAAATGAATATGAGTGATACACGAATTACCAAAACGTGACTTGAACTTTTTTTCTATGAATTTAAAAGATGCAGGGTTCCACAGATGATTATTTAAGATTAAAACTTCAAATTCGTTTATAGCATGCTGTGTGATTTTAAATTGTTCTACCCCAGCAATTTCACGAAGAATATAAATGACCGCTAGGGCATGGATAATTGAGCCATTTTCGTGAAGTAAAAAATCAGTATTGCGACCAATGATCTCTTCAATAACATGAAGTCCTTTGCCATCTTTATCTATATCCTTTGATAATTTGACCATATCACCAGTGCGATATCTAATAAACGGTTGAGCTTCTGAGCATAGGCCAGTCATAACTGCTTCTCCCATTGTTCCTGGTTTTACAGGGTTGCCTGCATTATCCAAAACTTCGAGAATATTACTTTCGCTAAGTAATAGCATTTGTTGGTGACTATTTGCATGAGCAATAAATCCAGCATCTCTACTGCCAAATTCATTGGCGACGGGTACATTAAAAAAATTTGAAATTAACTCACGTTGTTCAGAATAAAGAGGCTCTCCAGTCGTGCATACAACTTTTAAATTGGGCAGTGAGATTTGTTGATTAGTTTGGATTGCATATTTTGCTAACAGTTCTATGCTACTGGCGTATCCGTAGATACATTTAGGTTTGAATTTTTGTATTACCCGTAAATAAAGTGACATATTTTCCGGTGACATTTCAAACGCATTTAGAATTAACTGATTGAGAAGACGGTCACGGATTGTTTTTATTCGATCAGTTTTATTAAGTTCAACTGGAGCGCCCCATAGGTAAATTTCTGGATCCCCTACGTTAACACCCCACCAGCGTCTTGCTCGAATCCGGCCTGCGGCATCTGAGGCCTGACGAGATCTACCATAATTGAAGATAAGAGGTTGTCCGCATGAGCCTCCAGTTGTGTAGCGAAAGCAACCTCCCGGAACATTATGCCAAGCCATTTCATTACCATGTTGTTGAATGTCTTTTCGTGTCATAGTTGGAAGTTTTTTAAATTCATCCAAAGTGAAATTGTCAAAATTAATAGTTGAGTTTTCAATGCGATTGGCATGCCACGGACTATGTTTTTTTGCGCTGGATAATAGCGCTTTTAATTTTCTAAGCTGAAGCGATTCGATATCTTTTCTTGAATACCATTGGGTTTTTTCCAGATCCGCAAGATAACTAAATGTGGGTCTTTGTAATATTGTTTCTTGGAGTGGGTAAATGAGTCGTCTTGAGATAAATGGATTCATAGAAAGTTTGAGATTATATGGAAATAAATTTATTTGATAGGTAGTTATTTAAATAATCGAATGATATTGATTATAGGTGAAGGAAGAGAATTTTTTTGTAATCAGTACTATATTGTCAACTTGTCAATTTGATACTAATGTTTTGCAGTAACAGATTGTGGCCTGCTAGTGGCTAGCGTGAAGCAAGAGTTTATTCATTGGGAGGTTTATTATGGCAATGTTATCTATGAGTCCTAAGTTTTCGGTAATTATAGCTACCTATAATTCGGCTCATACTTTATCTAAAGCAATTGATTCTGTATTGTCACAAACATACCGTGCCTATGAGATAGTTATTATTGATGATGGATCAACCGATGATACTAGTTTGGTCGTTAGTAATTATGGGGATAAAGTACGTTACTGTTTACAGAGTAATTCAGGTGTTTCGGTGGCTAGAAATAAAGGCGCAGAAATGGCAAAAGGTGATTGGTTGACATTTCTGGATGCTGATGACTGGTACTATCCGCAACGGTTATATTGGCATGCAGCTTTATTGGACAGAAATGTAAAGTTGGATTTTTTAATAGGTGATTATTGTTATGGGCGTGAAGATGGCGGCATTTTTCGCCGAGCAATTGAGTCGAATTCTTATGGTCAAAAAATCCTTGCTATCGCAGATGGATATTCGAGTGTTATTTTAGATGCAGTGGACTTAGGCGAATTAATGCCGTCTTATTTTGGACATACATCAACATTGAGTTTGCCAAGAGATAAATTCCTTGCTTTAGGCGGGTTCCCTTTGGAGTTCAGTATCGCTGAAGATATACATCTGTTCGTTCGTTTATGTGCAAATAGTCATAAAGTTGGAGTTATTTGTATTCCAATGGCAATTTATTATGTTCATGATACTGGTTTAATTCGTTCTGATGTCATCAATGCGCAATTTAGAACAGTACAAACATTATGTTCATTAAAAAAAGAGTTAAGATTGGCCAATTTTTCTATCAGAAATGGTTTTTTAGCTTTACTTCTGGGAGCTAGATTTGATTTGGCGGTCGCTTTAATTAGACAGGGCCAACATTTAAAAGCTATAAGATTTATTTTACCGATAGTGATAGAGTCTTTTTCATGGAAAAGTCTGATGATAGTGCTTTCTATTGTTAAAGGGTGAGATGGGTTTTATTCAGAAACAATTGGTTAAATAGATGTATTATGTTAAAAGACACAAATAACTTGCTAAAAATTGGAGAGTCTTTATAATGTACAAAATCAATCGCGGGGTGGAGCAGCTTGGTAGCTCGTCGGGCTCATAACCCGAAGGTCGTAGGTTCAAATCCTGCCCCCGCTACCATATTTTAGAACCCCATTATGGGGTTTTTTATTTTCTGGGCTTCGATGTTTGGGAAGCTTAAAATTTGATTGTTTATGGAAGAGCCCTTGGCTCTTTTTTTTTGTGCAAAAATAAGTGAGGAAACCATGAAGCAGGCTCCTGAGCATTTGCTTAACTTAATCGAGCCAATTATTGAAGGTTTAGGTTATGAGTGCGTTGGCATTGAGTATAACCCTCATCCAAAACATGGTTTGTTAAGAATTTATATTGATAGTAAAAATGGAATTCTGGTTGAAGATTGTACCAAAGTCAGTCATCAAGTTAGTGGTGTATTAGATGTTGAAGATCCTATTCAAGGTAATTACCAGCTTGAAGTTTCTTCGCCAGGTGCGGACAGGCCGTTTTTTAAAGTCAGTCAGTTTGAACAGTATATTAATGAAATGGTGTTAGTTAATTTATTTAAAGCGATAGGCGGAAGGAGAAAAATTACTGGATTAATCAAAAAGATTGAAGACGGTATTATTACCCTTCAGGAAGGTGAGCAAATTTATGAAGTACCTTTTGATGCGATGAGTAAAGCGAGATTGGTGCCAGAATTCTTAATTGACAAAGGAGGCCGCAATGGCAAATAAAGAAATTTTGTTAGTAGCCGAGGTTTTTTCGAATGAAAGGGAAATTGATAAAGAAATAGTCTTTCAGGCGATAGAGTCGGCTTTAGAAGCGGCTACTCTAAAACGGCACGCTAATCCAATAAAAGCACGTGTTGCGATTGATCGAAAGACAGGGGATTATGTTACATACAGGCAATGGGAGGTCGTTGATGTTAATCCAACTTGTCCTGGAGATGTAGAGTTTCCAACTACTCAGGTTTTGTTAGAAGTTGCTAGACTTGATAATGCTGATATTCAAATCGGTGATTTAGTAGAAGAAGAAATTGAATCTGTTGATTTTGGAAGGATAGCTGCCCAAACTGCCAAGCAAGTGATTATCCACAAGGTTAGAGAAGCTGAGCGTAGTAAAATTGTCGAAGCTTATAAAAGTCGTGTTGGTGAACTTATTACAGGTATTGTAAAGCGCATTGAAAAGGGAAGTGTTTATTTGGATCTAGGTGGTCATGTAGAAGCCTTTATTGCTAAAGAAGATTTGATTCCACGTGAGGCAATTCGTATTGGAGATCGGATTAGAGGTTATTTAAAAGATGTGCGATCAGAAGTTCGTGGACCTCAATTATTTGTAAGTCGAACAGCGCCTGAATTATTAATAGCTTTGTTCCGGTTGGAAGTGCCTGAAGTGGGCGAAGGACTTATATCTGTTATAGGTGCAGCTCGAGATCCTGGGTCTAGAGCAAAGTTGGCGGTGAAGAGTAATGATCCCAGATTAGATCCGGTTGGAGCCTGTGTGGGTATGAGAGGATCGAGAGTTCAGTCGGTTACTAATGAGCTGGCAGGCGAGCGTGTGGATATAATTCTTTGGAACCCAAGTGAGGCGCAATTTGTAATTAATGCGATGTCACCTGCAGAAATTGAATCGATTGTTGTTGATGAAGATAAACATATCATGGATCTAGCGGTAAACTCTGATAATCTATCTCAAGCTATTGGTCGTGGTGGTCAAAATGTCCGGCTTGCGAGTCAATTAACAGGTTGGGAATTAAATGTTATTGACTCTTCTAAAGCAGAGGAGAACGCAGAAGCAGAAGTAGGTAAGATAAAGCAATTGTTCATTGATCAGTTAGATGTTGATGAAGATATTGCTTTGGTTTTGGCTGAAGAGGGATTTATTAGCGTAGAAGAAATTGCTTATGTGCCAGTAAGTGAAATGCTTGAAATTGATGGTTTTGATGAAGATTTGGTAAATGAATTAAGAAGTCGTGCAAAAGATGCTTTATTGATTAGTGCAATTGCGATGGAAGAGAAAATCGACTCAGCAGAGCCAGCTCAGGATTTGCTTGAAATGGAAGGAATGGATGATGATCTGGCCTATGAGCTGGCGAGCCAAGGTATTATCACAATGGATAATTTGGCTGAGCAGTCGGTTGATGATTTGCTGGGTTTTAAGGGTATGAATGAAGAACGGGCGGCAAAATTAATTATGAAGGCGCGTGAGCCTTGGTTTGCTTAAGGTGCATAGCGAGTAAGTAAGGGGCAAAAGATGAGCGATAAAACAGTACAACAATTAGCAGAGATAGTAAAAATCCCTCTGGAGCGATTATTAGAGCAGTTAAAAGAAGCAGGGTTATCCGCTACTTCAGCTGATGACTACATAAATGAAGACGAAAAAATGCAATTGCTTGCGCATTTGCGAAAACGGCATGGTAAAACTGAGGGTGAAGTCGGTAATGCTCCTAGGCGAGTTACTCTAGAGCGTAGAAAAGTAACGGAAATGAAGCAGGCTAGTGCTTCTGGCAGTTTAACCAAAACAATTAGTGTTGAAGTACGAAAAAAGAAAACGTATATAAAACGCAGTGAAGTTGGAGATACTGATCAAGAAGTAGTTCATAGTCCAATTGCATTTGAGCAGAAACAAACTGAAGATGTCAGTTTACTGGAAACTGAAAAGTTATCTGTTGTTGAGAGTAAGGATGTCGAAGTTGTTTCAGCGGAAAATGAAGTTGAATCTATTGAAGATCAGCTTGAAATAATACCAGTGTCTGAATTGGATGACGAATTTGAACTTGAGCCTATAGAAGCCGTTGATTCTGAATTTAAGTTTGAAAATTTAAAAGTAAAAGAAGAGAAGAAAATTAAGCTGGAAAAATCGATTAAAACGAAAGAAATTGAAGATGCCAAGAAAAAACAGCAAGAGAAAGAAAGTAGATTGGAAGAATCAATTAGAAAAAATGCAGACAAAGTAAGGCAACAGGCTGCTGATAAACAGGAGACTTTGCATAGAAAGAAGCAGGAGGAAATTACTCGACTGCCTGGTAGAGATGCCAAAAAAGGTAAGAAAAAAGTTAAACAAAATCAGAAAAATAATATTCAATCTGATGGTAAACATCAATTTGAAATGCCAGTTACTCCCATAATTAAAGAAGTTTCAATACCAGAGTTTATTATTGTATCTGATTTGGCGCAGAAAATGAGCGTTAAAGTTGCTTTGGTAATTAAGCAATTAATGAAGCTGGGCATTATGGCTACCATTAATCAAAGTATTGATCAGGATACGGCTGTTATTTTGGTTGAAGAAATGGGGCACAAAGCGATTATGCAGAGTGACGATGATCTTGAGCAAGAAATGTTGGCTGAAGCGCAAGTTGAAGATATTCGGGTAGCATTACCACGGGCCCCGATTGTGACTATTATGGGCCACGTAGATCACGGTAAGACTTCATTACTTGACTATATTCGCAAAACACGTGTTGCTGCAGGCGAAGCCGGGGGGATTACTCAGCATATAGGAGCTTACCAGGTAAAAACCGATCATGGCTCCGTAACATTTTTAGACACGCCAGGTCATGCCGCTTTTACAGCCATGAGAGCCCGAGGAGCAGATATTACTGACGTTGTGATTGTTGTTGTGGCGGCTGATGATGGTGTGATGCCGCAAACAAAAGAAGCTGTTGAGCATGCTAAAGCGGCTAATGTTCCTATTATTGTTGCGATTAACAAAATAGATAAGCCTGATGCTAACCCTGAGAAAGTTATGCAAGAATTGTCGGTGATTGACGTTATTGCAGAAGAGTGGGGTGGTGATGTTCAGTTTTTGAAGATTTCTGCCAAGACAGGTGTCGGTATTGATGAGTTAATTGAAGCCTTAATTGTTCAGACAGAAATATTAGAATTAAAAGCCCCTATTGAGGGTGCTGCATCCGGATTAGTAATTGAATCAAGGTTGGACAAAGGTCGGGGTGCGGTTGCAACAGTCATGGTTCAAAAAGGAACTTTGGAGAATGGTCAAATGGTCTTATGTGGCCAAGAATATGGTCGTGTTAGAGCAATGTTTAATGAAAATGGCAAAGCTATTAAAGAAGCAGGGCCATGTGTGCCAGTTGAAATACTGGGGCTATCAGGCACGCCGAATGCCGGTGATGAGTTTTTAGTTGTTCAAAATGAACGTATTGCGAAGGATTTAGCAAAGCATCGTGAAGACCGGAAAAAGTTTACTAAACATGCTGCACAGCAAGCTTCAAAATTGGATGAAGTTTTTTCTAGAATGGCGAGCGGTGAAATTGCCAGTGTGAATTTGGTTATAAAAACTGATGTTCAAGGTAGCTTAGAGGCTTTGCGAGGTTCTTTAATAGGGCTATCTAATGAAGAGGTAGAGGTTAAAGTCGTTTTTGGTGGAGTGGGTGGTATTAATGAGGGTGATGCTAATTTAGCATTGGCTTCTGGTGCAATTTTGATTGGATTTAATGTTCGTGCAGATGCAACTGCTAGAAAATTGATTGAAGAGAAAAATATTGACTTGCATTATTACAGTGTAATTTATGATGCGATTGATGAGGTTAAGAAAGCTATCAGCGGTATGTTAGCTCCTGAAATCAAGGAGAATATTGTTGGTCTTGCTGAAGTTCGTGACGTATTTAAATCGCCAAAATTTGGTGCAATTGCTGGCTGTATGGTTATTGACGGTATTGTTAAAAGAAGTTTGCCTATACGTGTTTTACGTGAAAACGTGGTTATTTATGAAGGTCAGTTGGAGTCTTTGAGGCGTTTTAAAGATGATGCGGCAGAAGTTAAAATGGGCATGGAATGTGGTATAGGTGTGAAGAATTATAACGATGTTAAGCCCGGTGATCAGATAGAAGTATTTGAGCGCATAGAAATAAAGCGGGAATTATAAGTTTATGGCAAAAGAGTTTGGACGTAATGCACGTGTTTCATCGCAGATGCAAAAGGAACTTTCTCTAATATTGCAACGAGATATCGATGATTCCAGATTAGGGTTTATAACCATTAACGAAGTCGTGGTGACAAAAGATCTAGCAGTTGCAAAAGTATACGTTACTGTATTGAATGTTGATGAACAAGGTAAACGTGACAACGTTAAATTGTTAAATGAGATATCCCCAGTAATTCGGCATCAGTTAGCGAAAAGAATGCGTTTAAGGCATATATCTGAATTACGTTTTCACTATGATGATTCATTTGATACAGGTATGAGAGTTGCTGAGTTATTAAGTGATGTAAGCAAGTATAATTTAGATCAATCAGATACATGAGTAAACGCACATCTGGGAATAATGTTCATGGTATTTTGTTGCTGGATAAGCGTTTAGGAGTTTCTTCAAATAAAGCTTTACAAGAAGTAAGGCATTTATTTAACGCTAACAAAGCCGGTCATACCGGTAGCTTAGATCCTTTGGCAACCGGATTATTGCCACTTTGTTTTGGCGAGGCAACAAAAGTATCTGGATTAATGCTTGATGATAATAAGCGTTATCAGGTCGTGATTCAGTTGGGTATTATGACTGATACAGGTGATGCTGAAGGTAAAGTTATAGCTACGAAGCCTGTTCCTTTATTTTCATCTGAAGAAATATGTGCTTGCTTGCAAGCATTTATAGGTGAAATTGAGCAAGTTCCTCCTATGTATTCAGCTTTAAAGCATAATGGTAGAAAGCTCTATGAATTAGCACGAGAAGGTAAAGTTATTGAGCGAAAAGCTCGCAGAATAAAAATATTAGATTTGATGCAATTATCAAATTTTGATGCGACAACTAGAATATCTGATCAAATAATTTTAGAAGTATATTGTTCCAAAGGAACTTATATTAGGTCATTGGCTGAGGATATTGGTCATTTTTTAGGTTGTGGTGGAACAGTAAAGGCCTTGCGTCGAATAGAATCAGGTCAGTTTAATATTACTCAAGCGAAGACTATTGAACAATTAAAGGCCATGGATGAACAGTCTTTATATGAATCTCTAATCAATGTAGATAAGCCATTAGAAAAATTACCATCAGTGTATTTGTCAGATCAAGAAGCCATTGCTATAAAATATGGACAGTCTATTAATTCAAAATTGGAATTAAGTATTGCTATGCAGCCTGGTCCGCTAAGGATGTATCATGCCTCAGCTTTTTTAGGTTTGGGAGAAATGCAAATAGATGGTAAAATAGCACCGAAAAAATTATTTAATATAAACATGCAGTAGAAACGTTCAAAGTTACGTTTTTTTTTTCATAAATTCTGATTTCTACACCCTATCGTGGTAATCAGTATAAAAATAGCCGCCAGTAGGTGGCTTTGATTTTAATTTAATCTTAGGGATTATAAATGCCATTTACAGCAGAGCAAAAAAAAGCGGTTGTCGAAGCGTATCGTCAATCAGAGACAGATACTGGATCACCAGAGGTTCAGGTTGCGTTGTTAACAGCCCATATTTTACATTTAACACCACATTTCGCAGCACATAAAAAAGATAACCATTCACGTCGCGGTTTATTGCGTATGGTTAATCAACGTCGTAAGTTACTTGATTATCTAAAAAATAAAGATAGCAGTCGTTATCGTTCGTTGATTGAGCGATTAGGCCTACGTAAGTAAATTACAGCGCTCACTTGCCGTTATGTAATTTTGAGTAAATAAATTATTAACGGCGCATAGGAGATCTTGATATTCAAGGTCTCTGTAAATATTATCTACGCAAAGGAACCTTATAGTGAATCCTATTAGGAAAGAATTTCAGTACGGCGATCATCTTGTTACGCTAGAAACTGGTGAAATAGCACGTCAAGCAGATGGTGCTGTCATAATTAATGTTGAGGGAACATCACTACTGGTTACAGTAGTTGGTAAAAAAGAAGCCAATGGGGGTGATTTTTTTCCACTAACGGTCAATTATCAGGAAAAAGCATATGCAGCAGGTAAAATTCCTGGTGGTTTTTTCAAGAGAGAAGGACGGCCCAGTGAAAAAGAAACTCTAACATCTAGATTGATTGATCGGCCAATTCGACCACTCTTTCCTGAAGGTTATACTAATGAAGTTCAGATTATTGCCACAGTAATATCACTGAACCCTGAAGTTGATCCTGAAATTCCTGCTCTGTTAGGTGCTTCCGCTGCTTTAGCAGTCTCAGGATTACCTTTCAATGGACCAATAGGCGCCGCTTGTGTAGGATACAAAGACGGTGTTTATTTGATAAATCCGTCCCCTGATGCTTTAAAAGAATCTGAATTAATTTTGGTTGTTGCTGGTACAGCCCAAGCGGTATTGATGGTTGAATCTGAAGCTATTGGTTTATCAGAAGAAGTCATGTTGGGTGCTGTTTTGTTTGGTCATGAGCAAATGCAAGTTGCAATTAACGCCATAAATGAATTTGCCCAAGATGCGGGTACTGGCGTTGTTGAATGGGTGGCGCCTGAAGCCAATGCTGAATTAATTCAGCTCGTGACAGAAGTAGTAGAAGAAGGCATTAAATCAGCTTATACCATTCCAGAAAAATTAGTTCGACAAGAACACCTTAAAGGTATTCGTAATGCAATTGTAGAAAAATTATCTCTTAATTATGCTGAAAATGAGATACGTGGAATTATTGAAAATTTAGAGTATCGAATTGTTCGTAACGCCATACTTAATGAAAGTAAGCGAATTGATGGACGACCACTGGATAAGATTAGACCAATTTCTATTCGAACAGGAGTCTTGCCTCGAACTCACGGTTCTGCGTTATTTACTAGAGGTGAAACTCAGGCTTTAGTGATTGCAACATTAGGTACTGCTCGTGATGCACAAATTATTGACGCATTGGCTGGTGAATATAAAGAACCGTTCATGTTGCATTACAACTTTCCTCCTTACAGTGTTGGGGAAACAGGGTTCGTTGGTTCACCAAAACGTCGTGAAATAGGTCATGGTCGATTGGCGAAACGTGGCGTAGCTGCAGTTTTACCAAATATGGATGAATTTCCTTATACTATTCGTGTAGTTTCTGAAATCACTGAATCAAATGGTTCTAGTTCTATGGCTTCAGTATGCGGCAGTAGTCTGGCATTAATGGACGCCGGTGTGCCAATTAAATCACCTGTTGCAGGTATAGCAATGGGATTGATTAAAGAAGGTGATAGCTTTGCTGTTTTGTCTGATATCATGGGGGACGAAGATCATCTTGGTGATATGGATTTTAAAGTAGCGGGTTCTGTTGATGGAATTACTGCGTTGCAAATGGACATCAAGATAGATGGCATAACTGCAGAAATCATGAAGACTGCTTTAGAACAAGCAAAACAAGGTCGTTTGCATATTTTGAATGAAATGAATAAAGCATTATCAAGCACACGCGATGAAATGTCAGATTTTGCTCCACGTATAATCACATTTAAAATTGATCCTAGTAAAATTCGAGAAGTGATCGGTAAGGGTGGTGCAACTATCCGCAGCATAACTGAACAAACCGGAGCCAGTGTTGATTTAACTGATGATGGTATCGTTAAAGTCGCTTCAGTTGATAAAGCAGCGGGTGAAGAAGCTCGTCGTCTTATCGAAGAAATTACGGCTGAAGTTGAAGTTGGCAAGACCTATGAAGGTAAAGTTGCCAGACTGATGGATTTTGGTGCATTTGTTACCATTCTTCCTGGTAAAGATGGATTGGTTCACATCTCACAAATTTCAGATGAGCACGTTGATAAAGTAAGTGATCGTTTGAGTGAAGGTGATGTGGTTAGAGTTAAAGTCCTTGAAATTGATCGCCAAGGCAGAGTCAGATTAAGTATTAAAGAAGTTGATAAAGAGTCGTAGATCTCAAATAGTAAAAATTAAAAAGGGCCTTTCGGCCCTTTTTTTATGAACTGTAGTTTTTTAATGATACGTGGCAATAAGCTAACAAATTTCTCTTATGTTTTTCCAGCAAAAATAATGCCTGCTTCTATTATTTGACCAAAACTAATGCCGGCATCATTGCTAGGAATGTATTTTGATATAAGCACCTTAAAACCCTCTGCTTGCAATAAAGTATTAACATATTCAGTTAAACGTTTATTTTGAAAAACACCACCAGATAAACCGACTACGTTAAAATATTTTTCAGCTCGAATCTTTTTAGCTTGTTGAACTAAGGTCAGCGCCATGCTTGCGTGAAACAAATTGCTTCGATCCTCCATGCTTAAAGATTTATTTTGAAGTGGAGTTAAAAGTGGAGCCCAATCACTTAACCATAAGTCATTGCTATCAAAGTATAAGGGTAACTTAATACCTCTATTAGTTAGTTTACTTCCCACTGTTTCTAAACACATTGAGGCATGGCCTTCAAAGTCTGAATAGTTTAGGATGCCGATCAATGCAGCTGCGCCATCGAACAGACGACCCACGGAGCTAGAAAACGGGCTGTTTATTTGTTTCTTCCAGGCTTCTTTAAGCAGAGAGGTTTCAGTTGGACAATCGTGCCATTCTTCTTCATTTTCCCAACATAAAGCTAAGCTACTCCGCCAAGGTTCACGTCCAGCCTTTTCTCCACCAGGTAACCGAAAAGGGCGAAACGAACTGACTCTTTGCCAGTTTCCTGGCTTACCGTAAAAACCTTCACCGCCCCAGAGGGTTCCATCTTCTCCATAGCCGTTGCCATCCCAAGTAAATACCAACAGAGGTTCATCAATTTTATGTTCAGCAACTAAAGCAGAAGCATGCGCATGATGGTGAAATACTTTATGTACGATAAGGCCTGAGCTTTCTGCCCAGCGACTGGCAGTATAATTAGGATGAGCATCGCAAATACAATAAGTTAATTTAACACCATAAAGAAAGGTAAGATCTTTTATGGTTTGCTCGAAAACCTGTTGACTTCGAGGTGAGCCAAGATCACCTATATGGGGGGAAATAACTACGCGATTATCCCAAGCTAATGCAATGGTATTTTTCATTTGACCACCAACAGCTAATAGAGGCTTGGCTAAAGTAAAAGGTAATTCTAGTTCTAGTGGTGCGATTCCACGACTTATTCTTATTGGTTGTGGAAGGTCGGCAATCACTCTGTAAATACTATCATCTGCCGGTCTTAAAATAGGTCGATTATGATGTAAAAATACATCAGCGATATGAGCCAATCGGGACTCAACTTGTTCTTGGTCGGTTAATATAGGTTCATTACTTATGTTGGCAGATGTTGCTATTAATGCCCCTGAGTAATTATCAAGTAATAAATGGTGTAATGGGCTGTAGGGGAGTAGGATACCCAACTCACTCATGCCTGGTGCAATTGACTCAGCTAAATCCGTATTTAATCGTTTTTGAACGAGTACTATAGGGCGGATTGGATTAATTAACAGTGCAGTTTCTTTTGCCGATGGATCAGTATATTGTCGAACATAATCTAGGCCATCTTTACCAGACCAAGGTAGCATTATTGCGAATGGTTTGAATTGGCGGTTTTTACGTTGACGTAGTTCTAATACAGTTGCCTCCGAAGTCGCCGAACAGAGTAAATGATAGCCACCGATTCCTTTAACAGCAACGACTAAACCGGCTTTGAGAGCTGTTACAGCAGCATTGAGGGCTAATGCATTATTATTAATTTCCTTTTTATCTGGTTGACAAAATAATAGTGTCGGGCCACAAATAGGGCAGGCTAGTGGTTGTGCATGAAAGCGTCTATCAAAAGGGTTTTCATAATCTTTCCTGCACGCCGAACAAAGCGGAAAAGTAGCCATGCTCGTGTTAGGTCGATCATAAGGTAGTTGTTTAATTAAAGTGTATCTGGGACCACATTGTGTGCAATTTATAAATGGATAGTGATAACGACGCTGGTTTTTATCACGCATTTCTGCCAAACAATCGTCACAAATAAAATAATCGGGTGGTAAATGTCCCTGATTAATATTACTAGATATACTGGGTAATATTGTAAAGGTATCAAGACTTGTAGCAGTTACCAATTTTGAAATAGGTTGGATAGGTATGGCTAGAGGTGGCGGTTTATTAATTAATTGTTGTTCGAATTCATTCAAGCTATCGATGTTACCTTGTGCCCATATTTCAACTTCTCCAGCAGTATTTCGTATCCAACCGGATAAGTTCAGTCGGTCAGCCAAGCTCTTTACAAAAGGTCTAAATCCTACACCTTGCACTCTGCCTGCTATTTTGATGTGTCTTGCTTGGCACTTAGGTGTGGATAATAGGTAAGTTTTCATGACGATATAAAAGTATGCTAATCTAACCTACTGAGTGTCTTTTTTATTGTTTTCAGCGGTAAGGTTTTTAATGCCAGATGCCCACCAGATACGACAAGCACCTTCATCAGATACCATGCAGGGACCAATAGGATTTCTTGGGATGCAGAGTGTGTCATATAAACGGCATTCATTTGGTTTTATTTTGCCTAAAACGACTTTTGCACAATCACAACCGGGAGGCATTTTACCTGCTTTTTTTCGGGCCTCCTCAGCATAAATAGGAAAATGGTAGCGAGCGTTATGAGCAGAGAATTTTTCATTTAATTCAAGACCTGATTGTTGAATAATTCCAATGCCTCGCCAAGGTGCATCTGTGATATCCAATGTTGAAAATAACAGTTGTTGAGCTAATTGGTTGCCACTAGGAGTTACTACTTGGGTATAACAATTATCAAGAAATAACTTATCTTCAATAAGTTGTCGTAATACTGAATAAATTGCAGCAAGTAGACTTTCCGGTGTAAACCCAGCAACTGAGGTTGGGATATGATGTTGATCAACAACAAATCGCCATTCATTAGAGCCCATAATGGTTGCTACATGGCCGGGTGCAATGAGGGCATCAAATGAGGGTGTATCAGAAATTAACAACATGGCTACGGCCGGCCAAGTTAAGCGACCGCTCATTAACAAAAATAAATTATTAGGAATTCCTTCAGCAAGCATTGCAGCAACAGGAGCACAGGTCGTTTCAAAACCGGCCACAAAAAATACCACCTTTTTTTTAGGATTGGCCAAGGCGATACTAACAACTTCTTTGGGAGATGCGATGGGTCTTATATCTGCACCAGATGCTTTTGCTTGTTCTAAATTACTAACATCCCCCTTAGCTACATTAACTGGAACGCGTAACATATCACCAAAAGCTAATAATATTACCTCTTCATTAAGGGCGATTTGTATGGCTTGGTAGATATCTTCTTCAGGACAGATACAAACTGGGCAACCTGGACCAGGGATCAATTCAATAGTAGACGGTAAGACAGAACGTATTCCTGCCAGAGATATGGATCTCTCATGGCCACCGCAAACATTCATAATCCGAACTTTTACAGGAAGTGGCAGTTGGTGAATTTTTTCCAGTAATAATTTTGCTCCTAGTGGCATATGATTTAATCAGGGGTGATTTTTGTGTTTATGGGATAAAACTTAGGTTTAACTGATGAAGTATGAAAAAACTGCCCTTCTTGTTGTACTTTGGGTCGCTGAGTTTTTTTGGTTTGCAGTAGTTCTGTATAGGTTTTAATTTCGCTAAGCAACCAAGCTATCCAATCATCCAGACCGTTGCTATCTTTTGAGCTAAATTCGATAACGGGAGCTGCATTGGCAAGATTCTGCAGGTTCTGTTTAGCATTGCTAGTAGAAAAATCATCCAGATAAGGTAATAAATCTGTTTTGCTTATTAACATCAAGTCCGCTGCCCTAAACATAACAGGATATTTTGCCGGTTTATCATCGCCTTCGGTGACTGATAGCAATACCACATTGCGATGATGACCCAAATCAAAGCTGGCAGGGCAAACCAGATTGCCGACATTTTCAATAAACAACAGATCAAGATCATTAAGAGAAAAATGATGCAAGGCGTTATGGACTAAATGCGCATCAAGATGGCAGGCCGTGCCGGTTGTTATTTGATATGCCGGAACGCCTTGAGCTTGAATCCGTTGGGTATCATTTTCGGTTTCAAGATCGCCTTCTATAACAGCGATTTTAAAAGAATCACGCAGACGTTTAATAGTTGCTTCCAGGAGTGCTGTCTTACCTGAACCCGGTGAAGACATTAAATTAATGACTAGCACTTTAGCAGCGTCAAAATGAGCACGATTATGTTCAGCTTGGTTATTATTTTTCGATAACAAGTTTTCAAGAACTGAAATTGTAGTTACACCATTCTTCGGTTTTTCTGCCATAACTAGCGGTCGGTTGCCGGGTGTAATATTACATCCACAGGTATTACACATTGGATAGTCCTCTTGATAAGGGTTATGAATAGTATAGATGTCTGAATTTAGTTGATTTATACAAAAAAAGCCACACTGGCCAAAACAAGTTCGTCACCACTTATTAAACTCGTGTCATGACTTTTGCAAACATGACAGAGCAAGTGATTCAAGAGTACTTCAGATTTAGCGCCACACTGAAGACAAAGAACAGTGACCGGTACTTTTCGAATAATCAATTGTGCAAATTCCGCAACGGTGTTTATTTTAATTATGCTAAAGGCGTTTTCAAGTAAGCTTGGTTCGATACCCGCTAGGGCACCAATAGTTACAGTTACACTTTCAACAGACTGAGCGTTATTTTGCTGTGCAATAGCAATAACTTGATTGAGTAAATCATCACATAAAGATAGTTCATGCATGTAACTCATCCTCGACCAACATTTGGTCGAGTAGTTCCCAAGTTGTCAGAGCTTCTGCTTCATTAATTTTTTGAATGCCGTAACCTACGTGAATTAATAGATAATCACCTTCTTTAATGTCTTCATCCTGTAACAAAAACAGGCTAACGTTTCGCTCTATGCCTTTGGCAACACAGTGGGCATTAAAGCCTTCAATTTTTGTAATTTGCATGGGTATAGCAAGACACATAAGTTTCTCTGAGGTGATTTTTTATTTCCAATAGCAAGATATAAACGAGTAGCCTAATAATTTTCTATAGTTTATAGGGTTTTATTTCATTCAATTGTTCAATTATTTACTAATATTTTTTGGTAAAATTCTTAGGAATAAATATATGAAAACACTTGCTTATTTCATAAATTATGACCTTTATTGGAACGCTTATTTCTGATCGATGGTATCCATCATTTAACACAAATGAGCTATACATCAATCTGTATACTCCATATTACTGCTGGTGACAATGTGAATATTTTTTACGAATGTAAATTGAATATGAAAGGTAGCAAAACAGACTAAAAAATGGATACTGCTGTCAAATTACCCATTATTTACTGAAGATACTTAGAACATAATAAAGATTGACCCGATTAGCACGTGAATTAATAATCCTTTACATAATAATAGTGAGTGTTTAGCAGAGATTGTATGATCAATAGACGAAATTTTCTAATTCAACTGGCAACGGTTTCTGGCGGTGTAGTTTTTGGTTTTAATGGTTTCCAGCGTCGCGCCCTCGCTCTTGAAGCAGATGCCACCTTAGCTTCTATGCAGGCCTATGGGTTTGGTGAGTTGCTTCCTGCCGTTACTAAAAATACAGGCGAAGTTTATCTTGCCTTGCCAAAAGGCTTTGAATATAAGTTACTGAGTAAGGCTGGCAAAATAATGTCGGATGGTAATAAAACGCCTGCCTTACCTGATGGTATGGCGTGTTTTAAAGTGGGTGAGGAGTTTCGTTTAATTCGCAATCATGAGATTTATAATGATGAAGTACCCCAGCCAAAGTCAGCTATTGGCCTTAATCCTTATGATGAAACAACGGCAGGTGGAACGACGACATTGGTTATTAATCCCAAAACGCTTGAAGTGGTTAAAGATTTTGTCAGTTTGAGCGGAACGTTAATCAATTGTGCGGGTGGTAAAACGCCTTGGGGCAGTTGGGTTTCCTGTGAAGAAACGACTTTAGGACAAACTGAACGGACTAATAAGAAGGGTAAAAAAATTGGTACATATCCAAAACCCCATGGTTATTGCTTTGAAATTATGGCTTCAGCTAATGCACCAGTGCAGCCGATTCCATTGAAAGCGATGGGCAGGTTTAGGCATGAGGCTATTGCGGTTGATGAGCATACAGGGAATATTTATTTAACGGAAGACACAAAAACGGCTGGTTTTTATCGATTTATACCCAAGCATAAGCAACATCTTGTCGAAGGTGGGGCTTTGCAAATGTTGAAAATAAAAGGTAAGGAGGATTTTGATCTCCGTAAGGGCTTAAAAACGGGACAGAGTTTCAAAACAACGTGGGTGACGATTGATGATCCAGATCCCGTTACTGCAGATCTTGATGAAAGTGCTGTTTATAAGCAAGGCTTGGCTAAAGGTGGGGCAACATTTACTCGTCTTGAAGGTGCTTATGCAGATAAGCAAGGGCATATATATTTTGTGTCTACTAATGGTGGAGAGGTTGAGGGTGGGCAAGTTTGGCGTTATGAGCGTAAGGGTAAGAAGAGTGGTGTGCTAACCTTGATATTTGAATCCCCCAGTCGAATTGTTTTAGATATGCCTGATAATATCTGTTTAAAGCCGAACAGTGAGCTGCTCTTTTTATGTGAAGACAGTGATTATAAAGGTGCAGGCGGGACACCTGAAAATTATATGCGTATTTTAGCGCCCAATGGAAAAATAGCTGATTTTGCTAAAAACATTACGTCTGGCTTTGAAGAAAGTGAGTTTTCAGGATCGACATTTTCAGAAGATGGTAAAATTTTGTTTGTTAATCTGCAAGCCGTTGGTGCGACTTTTGCTGTTTGGGGTGATTGGGATAGTTTTAGGTAAGTAGACTAATTACACAATAATTAGAAAATTTTTATTCATTTATATTAATAGGTTATTTATATTAGCCGATCATTTTCTGCTTTGGTAATTTGTGATATTGTTATTTAGAAGTTTCTAAGATCATAGTGTTGTTGATTTCAAGGTCCTTCAGTACAGCTAAGGTAGTAATATAAGCGCTGGGTGATACACCCATTTCGCCACGAAATGGCTGATCGATAGCGGCTAATAGGAAAATCATAAGTCCTAATAAAATGGAAAAAAGACTGTTCATAAATAGATGACCTTTTAAGGTAGGCAAGTGTATAAGAAAACTGCCTGAGAGAGTCAATCCACCACCTACTAAAATGACAGTCCAAATAATAGGACCTATTCCGGTATCGGCGACAGCATGCATTCTTAATCTTCTATCTTCAATGAGTCTGTTATAGGCGGTAAAGACTTCCGCCAAGAATACTTGTTGTTCTAAGTTATCGGTGTGATAGGTAGATAAGCGTGCAAGAAAACGAGTAAGTATCACTGTTCCACCCGAGGGGACCTTGCCCAGTTTGTGTGCTGGCCAAGCGACGTTAATAACAAAATTCAGGTAATCTTTAAGATCTTGATGCAGCTTGGTCTTGGCAGATTCATCTAACATACTTACGTCTCTATATAACTGGGCGATAGCAGTTGCTTCTTTGTTAGCAAGACCATCTACATATTCTAAATTCTGCCACGAAGATACCGCAACAAGGCCAAGTAATAAGCCGTATAACATTCCCATGGCAGAGAAAAAACCATTTATGCCATCGTTGGTATCGTTGCTGAGACGAAAGTGCCGATAAATCCAAGTTCGACATAAGATAAGTAGAGTTGAGGATACTAACAGGATAGGCCCAATGATTAACAAGCCCAGTGCCCATGTTGGAATATCATAAATCCAATACATTAATAATGTTCCTAATAACGATTAATTTAGACGTTTGATTTTGGCACAGCCAACTGTTCAGAGTCAAATGACATGGATTGAATTACTTATTCTAAAAGATATTTTTTTGGAAAGTATCCTCAATGTATCTTTATTTATAAATTTCAGCTACAGTTTGGTTTTAAATTACTTTATAACTTTTGGAATAATTTATGAAACATAAAAAATTAGCAGTTATTCTTGCTGTATCAAGTTTTGGTTTATCTACCATTAATGGTATTGCCCACGCTGAAGATGCAAGTAGCCCGCCAACAACTCCTTCATTAGAGACTTCGACAAAAAGTACTTCTCCTAGTAACGAACTTGAAATGTTTCGATTCGCTCTAGAGATGGATAAAGAAGCTTTCGTCAAGAGTTCGTTGAAATTGGATGCCGAGCAAGAGAAGAAGTTTTTGGATGTTTACTATGTTTTTAACGCTAAGTTAGTAGCTTTAAATGATAAACGTTTGGCGGTTATCGAGGACTATTTGATTAGTATTGACAAGATGACAGAAACTAAGGCAGGTGAACTTGCGAAACGTATGATCGATTTTCGTAAAAAACGAGTTGCACTCGACGCAAATTATTACTCGGCTTTATCAAAAGCGACCTCAAAAACGATTGCAGCGCGTGCTTTGCAAGTTGAAAGCTTTTTACAAGGTGTTGGTGACGTTGTTATTGGTTCTAAACTGCCTTTGATGCCAAAATAGTGTGTTTGAGTGAGGGGTATTTAATTCACAAATTCTAAATAAAAGCCCCGTGAGCTTTGATCCGTTCACAGGGTTTTTTTATGCGTATTTTAGAGTGGCTACATTAAAATTAACAATATCAAGTAGCGGCTTGAAAGGGTTAGCCACACTTACTATCGCCACAATTCAAACAAGTCATACAGCCGTCCATTAATACCAGTGCTTTGGTTTGACATTTTCCACAGAGTAAAGCTTTAGCGGGAAAGTTTCCTGACTCATCTAGTGTTGATGTATCGCTGTGAATGGCTTCAAATTCTTTACGTTTTGCATTTAAGAATTGTTTTTGGTGATTATCCAAGTCATTGGATTGGAGCATACCGATTTTCTTAAGGTGCTGTTCGATAGTGCAGCCAATTTCAGCGACTAAAGACGGCATAAATACGCCACCCTTTTTGAAGTAACCACCCTTGGGATCAAAAACCGATTTGAGTTCTTCTACCAAAAAGCAAGCATCACCACCTTTTCTAAAGACAGCTGAGATAACGCGAGTAAGTGCTAATACCCATTGGAAATGTTCCATGTTTTTAGAGTTAATAAATACCTCATACGGACGACGTTCTTCGTGTTCAGTATCCATATTTAGAACCATGTCATTGATTGTGATATACAGAGCGTGTTCAGATTGCGGGGTTTTGATTTTGTAGGTAGAGCCGTAAAGGATCTCTGGACGGGCTACATTTTCATGCATGCTTTCCAGATCTATTTTTTGAGATTCTAGCTCAGTTTGTTCTGTGATGGCTTTATCTTCAGTGTTAACCACTTTGTAGCTAATAATTTTTTTGTTGATGGTATATGCCATGATTTCTTCCTAATAGATTTTGTGCAGTGAAGCAACTGTATGGGGTTACTTGTTCGAAGTTTAGAACTTACCGTAATAGCCTTCTTTTAAGGCATCAAATAAATTGGCAGCGCTATGTGTCTCACCATCATATAAGACGTCTTCATTGCCCTTTAGTTTTATCACTTCGCCATCTTCAAGAGTAAATTGATAGGTTGTGTTTTCCAAATCCGATTCTTTAACCAATACGCCTTGAAATACTTCTGGGTTAAAGCGGAAAGTGGTGCAACCTTTTAAGCCTTTGTCGTAAGCATATTCATAAATTGATTTAAAATCTTGATAAGGAAAATCGGTTGGTACATTGGCCGTTTTAGAGATCGAAGAATCTATCCATTTTTGTGCAGCGGCTTGAATATCAACATGTTGTTTTGGTGTCACGTCATCTGCAGCAATAAAGTAGTCTGGCAGTGCTTGTTCAGGATTATCACTATAAGGCATAGCATTGGCATTCACCATTTCTCTATATGCCAATAATTCAAAAGAAAATACATCGATTTTTTCTTTGGATTTTTTGCCGGCACGAATCACATTGCGTGAATAATGATGGGCAAAACTAGGTTCAATGCCATTACTAGCATTATTGGCTAATGATAAAGAGATCGTGCCGGTCGGTGCTATAGAACTGTGATGAGTAAAACGTGCACCAGTTTCAATGAGGGCAGTAACCAGTTCTGGTTCTTCTTTAGCTAGTTGTTGCATGTAGCGACTATATTTTGCAAGTAACAGTTTACCTGGAACTTGATCGCCTACTTTATAACCATCGGCAATCATTTCAGGACGTTTATGGAGCATTTCACCAGTGATAGTGAATTGTTGTAACATAATAGGCGCAGGGCCTTTCTCTTGAGCGAGCGATAAAGCGGCTTTCCAGCCTTCGACGGCTAAAACTTTGGTGACTTCTTCGGTAAAATCTACTGAAGATGAATC
>CAIVQX010000124.1 GCA_903908165.1 uncultured Methylococcaceae bacterium
ATAGCATCTTCTTTGTTATGAACTTGCTGGTACTGCTCCGGCATTTTTTTGTACCTGCAATAGTTCAGCGTTGTATCAACAAGTACATCGAATTTTTGTTACAAAAGACAAAACGGATCTTTATTTCGCCTGTCAGATTAATCACGAAGGGTTATTTGAATTCTTGGCTTCTGAGTTTTTGAGTGGACTCTATTTACAACAGAAATACTTCTCCTCAACACTAAATCGAGAAATAAAAGTACTTGTATCTCTATCGCTCATTTTGTGAATAACCTTATTACAAGATGCAACACCTTGACCACAAAGAAAATCATTTAAATAAATAACGAAACCAAAACCTGAAATATTAAAAGTTAGCTACCTTAAATATCCCAACAACATATCTTGCTGAGAATTTAATCTTACAAAAACGCAATGTCAAACTTCAGTTGCCATAAGAAAAATACGGGTATCTCAATAGAAATCAAGTTCGCCTAAACCTTTTCCTACTGACATTAGCAACACATCCCATATGATTGGGGATAATCAAAAAAAGCCTGTTTAATTGCTAAGTTCAGCGGCAACTCAGGTTAGTTATGGCTGGCGTAAGTTTCTTTCTTTAAGTAAGTTAGCAATTGGTTTTATGCTTTGTTGATCTCACTAATTGAATTAACTGAAATATTCAATATCCTAAGGATCAACACATATTTTTTGGTTATTAAATAATAAACTAATTATATTTATCAATTAGTATACTATTTCATAATTACAATTCTCTGAGACAATATTATGATTACGCTCGAAAAGCAGAACAAATTAAACAGGTTAATTGAAAACGGGGTCTATTATGAATACACGAAAGCAGCTGACCCTCTTCAATCAGGAGCCATCTCTACAATACCCTTAACAGAATTTAGTAGCGAACTACATCAAACTGGTCATAGTCGGATAATCCCACTTGATGTTAGTGAACAACTTGGCTGCACAGGACCTGCAACCAGTCCCACTCTTTGCGCTAACTTTGTACGTATACTGGCTGAACAAACCTTATCTACGAATTTTAATTCGACATCATTATTGTTTTACGTTATCCATGGGAAAGGTCATACTGTATTTGATGGATTAGTAATTCCGTGGAAAACAGGCGATTTTGTAGTATTGCCAATGGGTGAAGAAATACGCCATTTTGCTACGATTGATTCTGTATTCTATTTAGTTCATGATGAGCCACTTTTACGTTACCTCGGTGTTAAAGCCAACAAGCAACGCTTCAAACCAACGCTTTATACCTGCGAAGACTCGCTAAAGGAGTTAGATAAAGTAAAAGAAGAGGCGGGTGCGGTTAATCGAAACCGTATGAGTATTTTACTTGCCAACAAAAAAATGGATCAAACTTTAACAGTAACTCATACACTATGGGCTATGCTGGGAGTAATTCCCAAGGACACAAAACAATTACCACACCGACATCAATCAGTCGCACTGGACTTAATTTTAGATTGCGAACCAGGGTGCTATTCGCTTGTTGGAAAAAAAATTGACACAAATGGAGAAATAATCAACGCAACCAGAGTAAATTGGAAGCCTTACTCTGTTTTTATAACACCGCCCGGTTTCTGGCACGCTCACTATAATGAATCGGCTAGTGAAGCTCATTTATTACCTTTACAAGACGCTGGACTTCACACGTACCTGAGAACATTAGATATCCAATTTATAACCGAACCATCCTTTACCAATTGAATTTTATAAAGTTGATATGAGTAAAAACCTAATAAAATTTATATGCATTATTTCAATGGTACCCAATGATTATAGAAAATGAATTTAATTTTCTCAGCTATAGTAGCAATTGATTTCACAAAAAAATCCAATACATAATTGCATTTACTAGGCCTTAGAATATCTACAAAAAGACAGTACCGAATACCGTCTGTTTCATTGAAAGACTGATGTGACAAAGTATCATCAAAAATAAATAATTTATTGTCACACCAATGATTCTCTATTGATCTAACTTTAATATATGATTCTCTATCAGTGACATCATTGATGTTATATAACAATCGTAGAGTTGCTCGCAATGGGCCAAAATGTTCACGCGTCTGCACTTGTTTATTAAAAACTGAAATACCTATGGTTTTAATATATTTATATTCTTCATGAAAGGCTGGTACTTCAAAAAAATTATCGATATTTTTTCCATACCATTTAAAAAAGAGCATTCCTCTATTTATACTTTCAACGCGACCAGTCAACTCATTGACTATATTTTGTGATTTGGTGACGTCCAAAATTTGGTTTATTTCTTGCTGATAAGCATTCGGCAAATCATCCAACTGATAAATTTTCTTATTATCATAGGGTAATGTGATTAAATCCATCAAAATATTAATCGGTGATAAAACCCAAGTTAACAGGCCATTACCAAGAAAATATCGCCTAAATAGACTCGACTCTAAATCACTATTACGACTAACGTCATATATTCCACAAATAACATAAAACAACATAAGTTCAGGAGAATAATATGTTAGTAGTGTCAATAGCAAATATAGACCTACAGATTGTAATTTAAACCATTTCTTTTTCTTCATCATTGTCAACCAATTATAGGTACTAACACTTTCAAATTATTAACCGTTAATTTTACCATCAATTTTAGACTTTATAATTGCTCTATATTTATTTAATTTTATAAATTTAAAATTGGTCTAAAAATGAACAACTACAAAATTGCTACTTATTACCCATTTTTACCGTACAAAGTAAATATCACTGTAATGACTACCGACTCATCAGTCAAAGCTTGCCCATGTTTACTTGGCGTAAAACGCCAGTTTCTAAGTGCCTTAGTCGCTGATTGATCAAGCATTTTATGACCACTACTACGTAAAATTTCAACCCCCTTATTTAATCCTTTAGCAGAAACTTTAATACGGACTATTGCTGTACCTTGATAACCAAGAAATATGGCCATTTCCGGATACTCAGGACTTGGGTTATGCTCATCACTAATCGGAAAGTTATCATTGGCCAATGCATTGCCTTTGGGCGGCATTACCATAGCTGAAGATACAGTCTGGGCAGTTTGTTGACCTGGTTGATGTTTAACCGTTTTATTAATTTCCTTAACAGCTTGAGATTTAATCTGCTTTTCAATTTCACCTAAATTAGATAATTGATTTTTTACAACAGGAATTTGTTTTGATTCTTTTTTCTGCTCAGACTTAGGAGGTTCAACAGGTGGAGGTACTTTAGTTGGATTAGTGCTTTTCATTCCCTGCAGACTAACTTCTAACTTGAAGGGTATAGGTGCATTGTATTCACTCTGAATTTCTATAGATTGGCGCAATGTTTTTATCAAAAAAATATGCGCAAATAAAACGAAGAGAGCCGAAAGTAACAAAATTAGGCTGGATCGCCTATCTGGTAAATAGTTGAATGATAGGCAAAGTATTTTCATGCAATTACAAATGTCAATGTATTTGTTTCAAGTGTTTTTTATGACTAGGTTAATCGCAGTTTTTATAATTGTTTGCCGTGCAATTTTTTGTTAAAAGCTGGGCTTGCTCAACTTGCTTTACATTCATGTTTTTCTCATAATCATCACGTTGGCTTAATGCCTCGTGACTTCCATTCGCTGCTGCTATATTTACCCACATATAAGCCCGAATTTTATCTTGTTGCAAACCACGTCCAGACCAATACGCCAAACCGAGCATCAATTGGGCGTCTGGATCTCCTTGTTTTGCTGCATTACGATAAAACTTTTCAGATAATTGATAATCTTGCTTTATACCTTGACCTAACTGATACATTAATCCAATTCGCAGTTGCGCATCGGTCAAGCCCTGATCAGCTGCTAACTCATACCATTTGAAAGCTTCTTTATAATCTTGCTTTATTCCTTGCCCATTATCATACATTCGACCTAGATTATATTGTCCATCTGCATCTCCTTGCTTGGCCGCTAATCTAAATAATTTTAAAGCTTCTTTTTGATTTTGTTTAAAACCCTTTCCATTTTTATACATCAACCCAAGAAAAACTTGTGCCATCGAATTCCCTTGTTTTCCAGCTTGCATCAATAAAGATGCCGCTTTTTTATAATCTTCTTTTTTAGCTGCGTTAACCCCATCTTCAAAATCATCCGCCAATACAAAACTTACCTGTAATAATACAAAAAACACACAAAATAATTTTTTCATCATTCACTCTTCGCTTAGGATCATATCAAAATAGAAACTGAACAATTAATTTTAAGCGGTTACTTTAAACCTTTCTGTTTTTTATTTTTGGCTTCTTTTTTTGCTTTTTTCTCAGCACGAATAGCTTCCAGTTCAATCAACTCTAGCTCCATAACCGCTGGTGTTTCGAAACTCATTCTACCAATCGTGCCAGCACGCAATTCAGCTAACAAAATTTTAGAAACTCTGTCCATGTCAACTTGTCCACCCGAGCGTAAACATCCCCTGCTCTTTCCTATAGCTTTTAGTAAGGCTTCCTCAGAATCAGGTAAATGTTCTAGTTGAAAACGTGATTTCACAGATTCTGGATAACTTTGCAACAAAAATTCAGCAGCAAAATAAGCTATTTGTTCATGATTAATAGCTGTATCTTTAATTGCCCCTGTAGTGGCTAATCGATAACCTGTGTTTTTATTTTCAAGATTTGGCCACAGTACTCCTGGCGTATCTAGAAGGACAATGCCATTACCTATCGCTATACGCTGCTGCATTTTTGTAATAGCCGGTTCATTTCCAGTCTTGGCTATCAGCCTGCCTGCCAATATGTTTATTAAAGTTGATTTGCCTACATTAGGAATACCAACAATAAGCGTATTAATCAATCTACCGCCTAGAGCTTTATCAGGTAAAATCTTATGACATAGATCAGACAATTGGCGTATTTTTTCGGGATGCTCAACAGTAACAGCTAGTGTTTTTACATTGTGCTCCTGTTCTAAGTATATTTGCCATTGTTGGGTTATTTCTGGATCAGCAAGGTCGCTTTTACTGAGTATTTTTATGCAAGGCTTATCACCTCGCAAAGTTACCAACATAGGATTTTGACTACTAAAGGGTATACGTGCATCCAACACTTCGATGACTATATCTACATTGTGCAAAGTTTGTTTAATTTCTTTACTGGCCTTGTGCATATGGCCGGGGTACCACTGAATTAACATAGTTTTAATACATGAAGATGATTACTGTGTGTAAAATAATTTATACACTGGTTCATTGAAGTTGAATAATTTACTCAGCAAAGCCATTACGAAGTATTATGTTTCTATTGGTTAGCTAGCTAAAGCCTTGCCAAATTGGTGCATTTGAACATTGGAAAGTCAATATAATGAAAGAAAAATCAGTCGATAGTAGTTTTTATGCATACTTATCTAGGTTGCGATGGATCAAACGCTGGGGACTTAAACGTAATGCTCATGATGAAAATGTAATGGAACATAGTTGGGAAGTTTCGGTTATTGCTCATACCCTAGCCTTAATTAAAAATCGCTATTACGGTGGTAATTTAGATGCTAACGCTATCGCTACAGCAGCACTATATCATGATATTACCGAAGTTATTACCGGCGATTTACCGACGCCAATAAAATATCACTCTAAAGCGATTAATACAGCTTATAAAGAAATTGAAAAACAAGCCGAAATGGAATTATTGGCCCTTCTACCCATTAAGTTGCGTAAAGATTTTGAGTCACTTATTCATCACGAAAGCTTGCCAGAAGAACATATAAAAATCATCAAAGCGGCTGATAAGATTTCAGCTTATCTTAAATGTCAGTCTGAATTAAAAGCCGGTAATAATGAATTCGAAATCGCTGCTGAACAGATTGCTCTTGCAATCGCTGAATTTGTAGACCCGGAAGTCATATTTTTTATGCAAGCTTTTGTACCCAGTTGTGCACTAACCCTTGATGGACTAATGAAAACAAATTAATTTGGAATGCACTTATTTTGTGCGCAAATCTACAAAAATTGCACCTTTTCTTAAGCACATCCGCTTAAGGTCCAACAACTAGGAACTAAAACTCAAGTCAAAAGCTAGAGTACGGCTAGGTTTTATGTATTTTAAATACATACGCCTTGATCGTAATACTATGGAAATAAAATGGCACTAATATTGCATATTATATTTTCTTTAGTATTGTTTGAGCGAGAAAATGAAATGCATGAATTCGAATCAGCTAACCAGTATCTTGTAGCTGCAGAATCAGGTGACGTAAGATCTCAATTTACCCTAGCTGTTATGTATTCCAATGGATACGGGGGTGTAGATAAAGATTTCGTGCTTGCACATAAGTGGGCAACCTTAGCGGCTATAGATGGTAACGCAGAGGCCAGTATGTTAGCTGAGTTAATTATCCATTATATGTCTCGCCAAGAAATTGACAGGTCGAGACAATTAATACAGAAATGTCGTGCTAACAAGTTTTAAGCATCTTTTTAGGTCTAAAATCTAGATACTAGCTCAAGGTTCAACGAACTTCAGAGAAATTAACTTTGGAAATCCTCTTTTTGAATTGTATTTATTTTCTGAAAATTACCATTACTACAATCTAAGAAATCTCACCGTTCTTGCAAACGTAAATGCATTCGTATTTTTACCTATGTATTAGTTATAAGCTACTAAGCCAATATTTATATATCTATCTTAAATATTAACGCTATAAAGAAGAATAAATTTATATAATTTCTATTTCCGAATTCAATTAACTTTGAACAAAAGTTAATCATGGAACGATTTATGCTTGTACTATATAAAGATATTTCAAATAACCAACTCATTAATTGGGCAATAGGAAACAGATTATGACCATTCGTGTCGCAATTCGTCACAAAACAATATACAGCTTTGATAGACCTGTCTCGTTGTCTCCCCATATCTTTCGACTACGCCCTGCTGTTCATTGCCGAACCCCAATTAAGGCTTATACACTCAGCATCGAACCCAAAAATTACTTTATCAATTGGCAGCAAGATCCTTTTGGCAATATTGTCGCACGCGTTGTTTTTCCTGATAAGTGCCAGAAACTTAGCGTTGATGTTGAAATTATTGCTGACATGACAGTGATAAATCCTTTTGATTTTTTTGTAGAAGATTATGCTAAAGACTTTCCGTTTAAATACGATGCTCTGACGCTAAAAGACTTACAACCTTATCTTGAATTATCTGAAGATAGTCCGTTATTAATAGAATGGATAAAAGAACTAGATACCAGTAAACGCTCAATAAATGATTTTTTAGTAGATATCAATCGAGCTACTTTTGAGGCAATTAGTTATAACATCCGTATGGAAGTCGGTATACAAAGTTGCGAAGAGACTTTAACAATACGCAGTGGATCTTGCCGCGATTCTGCATGGCTATTAGTACAGGCATTACGTCACCTTGGTTTAGCTGCACGTTTTGTATCGGGCTATCTAGTTCAGTTAACAGCTGATATAAAGTCCTTAGACGGGCCATCCGGCCCTGAACAAGATTTTACCGATTTACATGCTTGGACAGAAGTTTACATTCCCGGTGCAGGTTGGATTGGACTTGACCCAACCTCTGGTCTGTTAACAGGCGAAGGCCATATCCCCCTCGCTTGCACACCCAATCCTGCAAGTGCTGCACCTGTAAACGGTGGCACCGATAAATGTGAAGTCGAGTTCGATTTTAGCAACACTGTAGAACGCATGCATGAAGACCCCAGAGTCACAAAACCTTATACAGAAGAACAATGGTATCAAATTGATGCGCTAGGCAAGGCTATTGATAAACAGTTACTAAAAGATGATGTACGCCTAACGATGGGAGGCGAACCAACTTTTGTTTCTGTCGATGACATGGAAGGAGATGAATGGAATACGCACGCTGATGGTGCAAACAAACGAAATAGCGCACAACAATTAACCATGCGTTTAAAAGATATTTTTGCAAAAGGTGCAATGCTCCACTACGGTCAAGGTAAATGGTATCCCGGTGAACCCTTGCCAAGATGGCAATATGGTATTTTTTGGCGTAAAGATAATATCTCTATTTGGCGAGATCCAACTTTGCTTGCTGATATTAATAAAGATTATGGGCATACGGTTAAACAAGCCCAACAATTTATCCAGCAACTCAGTCGACGCTTAGGATTAAATTCAAAATATATAGTTACAGCTTTCGAAGATAGCTTTTATTATTTGTGGCAAGAAGGTACTTTACCTAACAATATTGACCCATTAAAAAGTAATTTAAAAGACTCAATTGAGCGTAAAACGCTCACTCAATTATTGGATGTAGGATTAAATGAACCAGTTGGATTTACATTGCCTATCAAATGGAATTGGGGTGAGAACCAGTGGAAAAGTGGACCTTGGGATTTTCGACGAGGCACTATGTTCCTTATTCCGGGCAATTCACCAATGGGTATGCGTTTACCACTATCAAGTTTGCCTTGGATTGCACCTGATAAACGTGACCATCATGAACCGCAGAGCCTCTTTGGTGATTTGCCAGAATTAGGCGATTATTACGGTGAGGTATCACGAAGATATAGTTATATTGAAACTAAAGTTAATGAACATCCAGAAGTAAATCAACAGAACGTCGGTGATAATATAGCAACAGAAGTTGAAGTACCCCATACTGCTATTTGTATAGAAGCGCGAGAAGGACGACTGTATATTTTTATGCCGCCGTTGACTACCTTGGAACATTACCTCGAATTAGTTGCAACTATAGAAGAAACAGCTAAAAGCTTAGCATTACCAATTGTACTTGAGGGTTATGAGCCGCCCCGTGATTATAGAATTGAGCGACTCATGGTAACACCTGACCCAGGTGTCATTGAAGTGAACATCCATCCATCTAAAACATGGGAGGAGTTAGTTGAAAAAACCACCTTAATTTATGAACAAGCTCGCCTAACTCGCTTAGGTACAGAAAAATTCATGCAAGATGGTCGACATACTGGAACGGGTGGTGGCAATCATATTACTATGGGAGCTGAAAAACCTTCTGATAGCCCGCTTCTCCGGCGCCCTGATTTACTCCGCAGTTTAATTACTTACTGGCAACATCATCCCGGATTATCTTATTTGTTTTCTGGCATGTTTATAGGCCCAACAAGTCAAGCACCAAGAGTCGATGAAGGTCGTGATGAAAAACTGTATGAATTAGAAATTGCATTTCAACAAATGCCTGACGGCGAAGTTCCAGAGCCTTGGTTGATTGATCGCCTACTGCGTCATTTATTAACAGATATAACCGGCAATACCCATCGTTCTGAGTTTTGTATTGATAAATTATATTCACCAGATAGCTCAACAGGAAGACTTGGAATTCTTGAGTTAAGATCTTTTGAAATGCCACCTCACGCGCAAATGTCTTTAGTTCAAATTGTTTTATTGCGATCATTAATTGCCTGGTTTTGGCGTGAACCCTATAAACACGATTTAATTCGGTGGGGTACAGAGTTACATGATCAATTCATGTTATCTCATTATGTTAGCGAAGACATGAAACACGTTACCAAAGACCTCCAACGCGCAGGTTTTGCATTTGATTTCGAATGGCTGACACCGTTTTTTGAATTTCGATTTCCACGCTATGGCAATGCCATCATTGATGGTATTGAACTAGAATTACGTTTTGCCATTGAACCTTGGCATGTTCTTGGTGAAGAAGTAAGTAGTACTGGGACAGCAAGATATGTTGATTCGTCAGTAGAGCGTGTACAGGTTTCAGTCACTGGATTTACAGAAGGTCGGCATGTCATAACGTGTAATGGTCGTCGATTACCAATGCGCAATACAAGTCGTAAAGGAGAATTTATTGCTGGAGTTCGCTATCGGGCATGGCAACCACCATCCGCATTACATCCAACAATAGCACCTCATACTCCTTTAATATTTGATGTGATTGATACTTGGAATGGTCGTTCTGTTGGCGGCTGTACTTATCATGTCAGCCATCCTGGTGGGCGAAGTTATGATGACTACCCTGTGAATGACTATGCTGCAGAAACACGAAGAATGACCCGATTTTGGGATTATGGACATACACCAGGAGAAGTTATTCGACCACCATTATTAGCCATGAAAGGTAAAGCATTTGATAAACCAATATTAGCAAAGTTTAATATTAATGATGCCACTCCCAGAGTCATGGCTCCGCCTATAGAAGAATTGAGCACAGAATATCCTTTTACTTTAGATTTACGTCATCGTAGTAGATAAGTGTATCAGCATGAATCACAGTAAGTTAAATTAATAAAAATCTACGACCAATTCAGGTTAAATAGACATAGTTTCAACCTATAAATAGGATGTATTGATATGAGCGATAACTTAAAGCTGCTAAACCCGGCGATATTAACCTTAGAAGATAAAAGCTATTCGTTACCTACTTACATAGGTGTAGAAGGTGAGAAAGCTATCGATATTACCAAATTACGTAGTCAAACCGGCTATGTAACCCTGGATGATGGTTATGGTAATACCGGCGCTTGTGAAAGTGCTATTACCTATATTGACGGTGAGAAAGGCATACTCCGTTATCGCGGTTATCCGATTGAAGAATTGGCTGCCCACTCCCGCTTTGTTGAAGTTGCTTATTTATTGCTCTATGGTGAATTACCTACCGCAGAAAAACTATTAACTTTTTCCACGCGTCTTAATGAATCGTCGATTATTCATGAAGACATGCACCATTTTTTCAATGGTTTTCCCCG
>CAIVQX010000125.1 GCA_903908165.1 uncultured Methylococcaceae bacterium
GTTAATCGTATTTTAAAGCAATTTATGATGATGCAAAAAATGATGAAGAAGTTTAAGTCTGGCAATATGGCTAACATGATACGGGGCATTAAAAGCAATGTCCGGGGTATGCGAAGATAGTTTTTTGTAGCTTTTCTATTCGGCTTTTATAGATATTAATAACCTAACTCTTATATCTTTCTAATTTATTCTTCACTTATATTGAAAATCGCGTAAAATAGATAGATTAAATTTTTGATTAAACGTTTTTGAGGAAATTAGATGGTAACCATTCGTCTTTCAAGAGGCGGCGCTAAGAATCGCCCTTTTTATCATGTCGTTGTAACGGATAGCAGAAGCGGTCGTGATGGTCGTTATATTGAGCGTCTTGGCTTTTTTAATCCGTTAGCACGTGGTAACGAAGAAAGATTGCGTTTAGATAATGCTCGTGTTGAATACTGGAAATCGACTGGAGCTCAACCTTCTGATCGTGTTGCAAAGTTGATTAAAGACTCAATAAAAGCAGCTGCATAAGCTGTTGTCTAATCAGCAACAGATAAACGTTGGTAAAATTTCCGGCGTTTTTGGCATAAAAGGATGGGTTAAGGTATTTTCCTTTACTAACTTTAAAGAAAATATTTTAAATTATTCACCTTGGTTGCTAAAGAAAGGTAATGAAACGAGAGCTATTAAAGTTCTTGATGGCCAGCTTCAGGGTAAGACAGTTGTTGCTCAACTTGATGGTGTGAATGATAGAGATCAGGCAGCAAGTTTCATGGGCTGGGATATTTTTATAAGCCCTGATCAATTACCTAAAGTGGCAAAAAACGAATATTATTGGTCTGATTTGATAGGTTTGGCAGTCGATACTGACTTGGGTGTTCATTTAGGCGTTATTGAAAGCCTGATGGAAACAGGTTCAAATGATGTCATTATTGTTAAGGGAGAACGGGAGAGAGCGATTCCGTTTTTACAGGGAGAGGTAATAATTAATATAGATTTGGATGCTCGCAAGATGATTGTGGATTGGGATCCTGAGTTTTAATCATCCCAATGCGTTTTGATGTTGTAACATTATTTCCCGATATGATAACAGCTGCTGCAAGTTATGGTGTAACGGGTAGGGCAATACAGCGAGAGATAGTGAGTTTGTCAGTATGGAATCCTCGAGATTATACTAATGACAAACACAGAACAGTTGATGATCGACCTTATGGGGGCGGTCCAGGTATGGTAATGAAATACCAACCCTTACATGATGCAGTTAAAGATGCAAAGCTGTCATGTACTGAAACTGCAAAAGTAGTTTATTTGAGTCCACAAGGCAAGCCAATTACACAAGATTTATTGTCTGAAGCTTGCGCTGTTTCTCAATTGATATTGGTAGCAGGGCGTTATGAAGGTGTAGATGAGCGTTTTGTGGATAAAACTTGTGATGATGAATGGTCTATTGGCGATTATGTCATTAGTGGTGGTGAACTAGCGGCCTTGATAGTTATTGATGCAGTTACACGTTTATTGCCGGGAGTACTTGGTGATGAAGGGTCTGCGTTACAAGATTCTCATATGAATGGTTTGTTGGATTATCCTCATTTTACCAGGCCAGAACTAATTGAAGGTAGCTTGGTACCAGATGTTTTATTGAGTGGTAATCATACGGAAATAGAAGTTTGGCGTATGAAGCAAATGTTGGGTAGAACATGGCAAAAACGGCCAGATTTATTAGAAAATAAGAAGTTAAGTGCAGAGCAGGAAAGACTGCTGCAACAATTTAAAAGTGAAGTTGAATAGGGTGTAGTGATGAGCAATATTATTGATGTATTGGAAAAAGAACAATTAAGACAAATTCCTGAATTTAATCCAGGTGATACTGTTGTTGTTCAGGTTAAAGTAAAAGAAGGTGAGCGTGAAAGAATTCAGGCTTTCGAAGGTATCGTGATTGCAAAACGTAATCGTGGTTTAAACTCTGCTTTTACTGTTAGAAAGATTTCTCATGGTACTGGCGTTGAGCGTGTTTTTCAAACTCATAGCCCTATTATTAGTGAAATTTCTGTTAAACGTCGTGGTGATGTTCGACGTGCTAAATTGTATTATTTGCGTGATCTGACTGGTAAAGCCGCTCGTATTAAAGAAAAGCTTTAATTGGTGTTTTAATACAGTTGAAAAAAGGCAGCTATAGGCTGCCTTTTTTTATGTTTGAAAATAGTGTGGACAGCTCAATGTAACTTTATTTGGCATTAATTCGTTACTATGCAAAGATTATATGCAAATAGTAATGTGGTTAAGTGGAAATATATTTTTAATATTCGTATCGGAAAATGACTAAACAAGAAAAAACCTTAACAATGACTGTATTAATGACGCCTGATATGGCAAATTTTTCAGGTAACGTACACGGCGGTTCATTGCTAAAGTTATTGGATCAAGTGGCATACGCTTGCGCTGCAAAATATTGTAAAAATTATGTAGTGACAGCTGCATTGGATCAGGTTTTCTTTAGGCAGCAAGTAAATGTGGGTGAATTAGTTACTTTTTATGCCAGAGTTACTCATGTCGGTCGCTCTTCGATGGAAGTAGGCGTGAAAGTAGTTGCTGAACATTTACGAACAAATGATAAAAGGCATACTACATCTTGTTACTTTACCATGGTGGCCATTGATGAGCATGGCAATTCTTGTGAAGTGCCCCGTTTAATACTGGAAACCGACACAGAAAAAAAACATTTTGCTGCAGCTGAATTGAGAAAAAAATTACGTCAGGAAAGTCTAGCAAAAAGTAGTGCATTATTTGTTGAATTATCAGAGGATGAGTTTTAAATGGGACTACAAGAAAATTTTGAACAGTTGCCATTAAAGGATTTTGCTGAAAAAGCATATTTGGATTATTCCATGTATGTCATTCTTGATCGTGCTTTACCGCATATTTCAGATGGCTTAAAGCCAGTACAGCGACGTATTATTTATGCTATGTCTGAGCTGGGTTTAAATGCTTTGGCAAAGTATAAAAAATCAGCTCGCACGGTCGGTGATGTATTAGGGAAATATCATCCACATGGAGACTCGGCTTGTTATGAAGCAATGGTATTAATGGCACAGGATTTCTCTTACCGCTATCCATTAGTTGACGGACAAGGCAACTGGGGGTCGCCGGATGATCCTAAATCATTTGCTGCTATGCGTTATACAGAATCACGATTGACTGCTTACGCAAATACTTTATTAAGCGAAATTGGGCAGGGTACAGTTGAATGGTCTGATAATTTTGATGCAACCTTAAAGGAGCCTGTTTTATTGCCAGCGAGATTACCTAATATTTTGCTTAACGGAACCATGGGTATTGCTGTGGGTATGGCAACAGATATTCCACCACATAATCTTCGTGAAGTCGCTGCCGCATGTATTCAGTTGCTTGATGACCCGGAGAGTACTTTAGAGACTTTATTTAAATATATTAAAGGTCCTGATTATCCAACAGATGCCGAGATTATTACTTCTGCTGAAGACATACAGAAAATATATTACAGCGGGGGTGGCTCAATAAAAATGCGTGCCATTTATGAGCAAGAAGAGGGCACTATAGTCATTACTGCTTTGCCTCATCAGGTTTCTGGGGCTAAGTTGATGGAGCAAATAGCCGCACAAATGTTGGCTAAAAAATTGCCAATGATTGAAGACCTTAGGGATGAATCTGATCATGAAAATCCGACACGCTTATTAATTATTCCCAAATCCAAACGCATTGATATAGATGCTGTTATGTCACATTTATTTACAACGACAGATTTGGAAAAAAGCTATCGCGTTAATATGAACATGATAGGTATGGACGGCAGGCCGAAAGTTAGAGGTCTAAGAGATATTCTTGTTGAGTGGTTGGTCTTTCGTACTGAAACGGTAAGAAGACGTTTACAGTATCGCTTGGATAAAGTACTTGCTAGGCTCCATATACTTGATGGTTTATTAATAGCTTATCTAAATATTGATGAAGTTATAGCTATTATTCGTAGTGAAGATTATCCAAAACCTGTATTAATGGTTCGTTTTGCATTAACAGACATTCAGGCTGAAGCTATATTGGAGTTAAAGTTAAGGCATCTGGCAAAACTTGAAGAGATGAAGATTAGGGGGGAGCAGGATGCTTTGGAAAAAGAGCGTGCGGCCCTGGAAAAAACCCTGGGCTCAAAGCTTTTATTAAATCGTTTGATTAGAAAAGAAATTGAACGAGATGCTGAACAATTTGGTGATGTTCGTCGCTCACCCATTGTTGAAAGAGTTGCAGCCGTTGCTTTGGAAACGACTGCATTAATTAGTAATGAGCCTTTAACCATTATTTTGTCACAAAAAGGTTGGATAAGAGCAGCAAAAGGTCATGATATTGATGTGGAAACATTAAGTTATCGATCAGGTGACGGATTTTTGGATGCAGTAAAAAGTAGATCAACGCAACCTCTTTACATGCTTGATTCTACGGGACGTGCATACAGTACAGCAAGCCATGATTTGCCTTCAGCGAGGACACAGGGGGAGCCTTTAACCGGACGACTAAACCCTCCACAAGGCGCACTATTTATGTATTTGTTGAGCGGCAATCCAGAAGATTGGTATGTTTTAGCGAGTCATTTTGGATATGGCTTTAGAGTTCAGTTAAAAGAATTGTGGAGTAAAAATAAGGCAGGAAAATTACTAATCAACTTACCGGTAGGAGCGAAAGTCTTAAAGCCAGCACCTATTCATGATGAATCTGATTTGATGGCGGTTGTTACCTTACAAGGCCGGTTATTAGTTTTCCCTGTGGCAGATTTACCAGCATTGGCACGTGGAAAAGGAAACAAGCTAATACAGATCCCACCCACAGATCTTCTTTCAGAGAAAGATTATGTGGTTGCAGCTTTGTCAATTCCTGAAAATAGCTCTTTGAAAGTAGTATCAGGTAAGCGATTTCTAACTCTGAAAGCAGCAGATATAGAACATTACACTAGTAGTCGTGCTAAGAGAGGTTTAGCATTACCTAGAGGTTTTCAGCGGGTTGATGGTTTAGAACATGAATAAGGCATTATTATCTGGACATTAAATAATAGTGTGGTTTCCTCATTTTCTGATCTGTTTATGATTATTTTTATCCGTAATGTTGGTCTTTGGGAACTGGCTATGAGATCACAGAAAATCAATGACTTTAAAAAAGCCACTGATTTATAGAAAATTCCCTAGTGATATTACGTTAGTACTTATTGACTTGTTTTGTTCATTAACAATGGTTAGATGATCCTCAAATGTTTTTTGCTAATTTCTCAGCATAGCCTGTGTAATTGCGAGGCGTTAATTCAAGTAAAGTTGCTTTGGCATCAGATGGAATTTCAAGTTTCTCAATAAATAGCTGCATTTGTTCAGGGGTAATACGCTGGCCACGAGTTAGCTCTTTAAGTTTCTCGTAGGGTTTTTCAATTCCAAAACGGCGCATCACCGTCTGAATGGGCTCTGCAAGCACTTCCCAATTAGCATCAAGATCTGCTTCAATGCTGTCTGTATTGATTTGTAACTTAGAAATTCCTTTTAAACTAGCTTGTATGGCGATACTGGTGTGAGCGATACCGACACCGATATTTCTTAGCACTGTTGAATCAGTTAAGTCCCTTTGCCAGCGTGATACTGGCAGTTTTTCTGCTAAAAAAGAAAATAAGGCATTGGCAATGCCTAAATTACCTTCTGAATTTTCAAAATCAATCGGGTTTACTTTATGAGGCATAGTCGATGATCCTATTTCACCAGCAATTGTTTTTTGCTTGAAATAGCCCAAAGAAATATAACCCCAAATGTCACGATTAAAATCGAGCAGAATGGTATTGAAGCGAGATAGGGCATGAAAATATTCTGCAATATAGTCATGTGGTTCAATTTGGATGGTGTACGGGTTCCATTGCAGTCCTAATGATTCGATAAACCTTTGTGCAAACTCGGCCCAGTCAACATTAGGATAAGCAACGCAATGGGCATTATAATTACCGACTGCACCATTAATTTTGCCTAATAAAGCTACAGCTTGTAGTTGTTCTTTTTGGCGCGACATACGTGCAACAACGTTGGCAAATTCTTTGCCTACGGTAGTAGGTGTGGCAGATTGTCCATGGGTTCTTGACAGCATAGGCTGATCGGCGGTTTCAATGGACAGTTTTTTCAATGCAGTTATACAATCATCAATTTGCGCAATGATAATGCCACGACCTTCTTTTAGCATTAAAGCATAAGATAGGTTGTTGATATCTTCTGAGGTACAGGCAAAATGAATAAACTCACTCACTTTTTCCAATTCAGCACAGCCGGTGATCTTTTCTTTTAGTAGATATTCAACCGCTTTTACATCGTGGTTAGTAGTTTTCTCGA
>CAIVQX010000126.1 GCA_903908165.1 uncultured Methylococcaceae bacterium
TACCTAGGCATTATTGTAATTCGTGTTTATTTCTAGGATAGAAATAGCTTTGATTAATGGCTTAAGGCGTCTTGGCAATTAACGTAAGATGATGCTTGATAACATTATTTATGGATAAAATAGTCATATTTACTTAAAATGGCGTTAATTAATCCCTTTTCAGTAACCTTAGCAGTCTAAACAGAACGACGTTGATCTGTATAGATATTAAGCTAATCAATTATAAGCATTATGGAACAAAACAATCTAACTCTTGGAATCCCTAGTTTTACTTACGCTGATTTATATGATGCGAATCGTTTAAAAGATTTGTTGGATGTGTTTGATGCGTCGATTAAAAAACACGATGCTGAGCTTTTTAATAAATTTGCTGATTATCGCCAAAATCAGGGAGAAGGTTTAGCGCCTGAGGAAGTTTCCGAGTTATTGGTGAATATGGGGCCTTATGTAGGTCAATTTGTAGCCAAATTGTTTAATGTAACTGATCAACATCAATCGCAGGCAGTTAAAATCAAGGACGAAATTGATACGATTTTTACCTACAAAAATGAAGTGGTAGAAAAATTAGGAGTTGTTTTTAAAGGTCAAGATACGGCCGATTGGAATATTTCATCGATCCTCAATCGTTTTGATTTGTTGATCGAGGCAGGTTTTATTGAAGCCAATCAGGACAATGATCCTGAGCATCGTGTAGCACGAGTGGGTGCGGTAATCGGATTATTATCTAGCCATTACAAGTTACTTGCTAAAGGCAAAGCCAGTTATTATGAAAATGCGGAAGAGCAGGTATCTGCTTTGCGATCGAAATTGCTCGATCATGAGCTGGCAAAAGTTGAGTTTATCGATATTATTAATGCACCAGAAGCCGCTGATTTTGTCAGTGGTTTGATGGATATTGTGCAGCGTTGGAGTTTTGTCGCACAACAAGATAATGATGTGGTTGCCGATTGGTTAAGTTTTAAATTCCCCGAAAAACGTGATTTTGATCATTTGGTCGAACACGAGACAGTTGATCGTGGTAAATTTACGGCATGGATGGGTGAGTTGGAGCATCGTCGTCGCCGTGATGGTTTTAAGTTGACGGATCCAAGATATAATCAACGACAGGTATTATCTGAAGTTAATCATTGCATTTATTGTCATGAGCGCGATACCGATTCTTGCTCCAAAGGTATGCGTAACAAGAAAACTAATACCTTTAAAATTGATCCATTGGGTGTAACCACAATTGGGTGTCCGCTGGATGAAAAAATCTCGGAAATGCATTTGGTAAAGCGCAGGGGTGACAATATTGGTGCTTTGGCAATTATCATCATTGATAATCCGATGTGTCCGGGAACTGGACATCGTATTTGTAACGAATGCATGAAAGGTTGTATCTATCAAAAGACCGATCCCGTTAATATTCCGCAAATTGAAACCAATGTGCTGACAGATGTGTTGTTTATGCCATATGGTTTTGAAATATATAGCTTGTTGACTCGTTGGAATCCGTTAAATGTTAAGCGTCCTACGATGCTGCCTTATAACGGTAAAAATGCCTTGGTTGTAGGATTGGGTCCCGCTGGTTATACCATGAGCCATTATTTGTTAAATGAAGGTTTTGGTGTTGCTGGTATTGATGGTTTAAAGCTGGAGCCCTTGCCTGTTGAGTTAACCGGTGATGCTAATAACTTACCACAACCGATAGTCGACTTTAATGCGCTTTACGAAGATCTGGATAAGCGTATTCTGGCTGGTTTTGGTGGTGTCGCAGAATATGGTATTACTGTGCGTTGGGATAAAAACTTCCTGAAAGTTATTTATTTAACGTTGCAAAGACGTGAAGTGTTTCGAGCTTATGGTGGTATTCGTTTTGGTGGTACCTTAACTATTGAAGATGCTTGGAGCATGGGTTTTGATCATATATGTATCGCTTCAGGTGCAGGTCAACCAACGGTCATTGATCTTAAAAATAATTTGATGCGCGGTATACGTAAAGCCTCTGATTTCTTGATGGCGTTGCAATTAACGGGTGCAGCCAAAGCTTCTTCGATGGCTAATTTGCAAGTACGATTGCCTGCTGGCGTTATTGGTGGCGGTTTGACAGCAATTGATACGGCCACAGAATTAATGGCTTATTATCCTGTGCAGGTAGAAAAAATTCTGCATCGCTATGAAACGTTAGTGAATGTTTACGGTGAGCAGTTAGTTCGCAGCCGATATGATAAAGAAGAAACAATTATCCTGGATGAATTTCTTGCGCATGGCAAAGCCATTCACGCTGAACGCCAACGTGCTGAAGTTGAAGACGAGCAACCAAACTTTCAACCTTTGCTGGATTCATGGGGTGGTGTAACCTTGTTTTATCGCAAAGGTATGAAGGATGCGCCTGCTTATCGTCAAAATCATGAAGAAATTAGCGAGGCCTTGGAAGAGGGCATTGCTTTAGCGGAAGGGATGAGCCCGCTGAGCGCAGATGCTGATGAATATGGACATTTAGATGCTGTTGATTTTGAAAAACTGGTGCTGGATGGCGACCGTTGGAAAAGTTCTGGTGAAGTTATTAAAGTTCCGTTGCGAAGTTTGTATGTGGCTGCTGGGACCTCACCTAATACGATTTACCAAAGTGAATATCCTGACACGTTTGTCATGGATAAATGGTTTTTTCAGCGTTACGAGCCTGAATGGACAAATGACTCGGTGGAGTTGGTGCCTATGCACGATGAGGCGCTCCCTAAGTTAGGTAAACCAGCACCCTTAACGTCTTATCAAAAAGACGGTAAATTCATCAGTTTTTATGGCGATAATCATCCAGTTTATGCAGGTAATGTTGTTAAGGCGATGGCAAGTGCAAAGAATGGCTACCCTTATGTGGTTAAGTTGTTTGAAAAACAACTGATGGGATTAGATTCAGAGAAACAGTCGGAACGTGACACTGATTTAAGAGCTTTATTTGCACGTTTAGATGAGGCCTTTAATGCCACTATTGTCGCCATTAATCGATTAACACCAACCATTATTGAGGTGGTTGTAAAAGCTCCATTGGCCGCCGAAAAGTTCTATCCTGGGCAATTTTACCGTGTACAAAACTACGAAGCTTTTGCGCCAACGGTTGAAGGCACTGTTTTAGCGGCTGAAGGTTTGGCGCTAACGGGTGCCGAGGTTGATAAAGAAAAAGGTACTATTTCTTTGATTGCTCTGGAAATGGGCTCTTCTTCACGCCTTTGTGCAACGTGGAAAGTGGGGGATCCTCTAGTTATTATGGGAGTA
>CAIVQX010000127.1 GCA_903908165.1 uncultured Methylococcaceae bacterium
CAATTAAAGATTGTATACCATTCATTAATACATCAATTTCTTCCTTGGTATTATACATAGCAAATGAAGCTCTTGCTGTGGCTGGAACTTTATAAAAATCCATTACCGGCATAGCGCAATGATGCCCTGCTCTTATTGCAATACCCAAACTATCAAGCATTGTGCCAATATCGTGGGGATGTATTTTATCCAGGACAAAAGATAGAATTGCTCCTTTTTGCTCAGCTTCACCGATAATCCGCAGGCCACCAATTCTTTTAGCTCTTTCGGTAGCATAGTTTAATAACTCAGCCTCATAAACAGCTATATGATCCATACCAATTTTATTCAGATAATCAATAGCGGCACCCAACCCAACTACACCTGCAATATTCGGTGTGCCTGCCTCAAATTTATAAGGTAAAACATTATATTCAGTTTCTTCAAAAGTAACCTTACGTATCATATCCCCACCACCTTGATAAGGTGGCATAGCTTCAAGTAGCGCTTGCTTACCGTAAAGAACACCAACACCTGTCGGCGCATAAAGCTTGTGCCCTGAAAAAACATAGAAATCACAATCCAGATCCTGCACATCAACCGTCATATGAGGAATGGCTTGTGCACCATCCAACAATACTGGTATAGCGCTTTGATGGGCGGCATCGATAATTCTTTTAATTGGATTGATAGTACCCAATGCATTGGACATATGAACAACAGAAATCAATCTGGTTTTGTTATTGATTAGCTTTTCAAACTCATCAAATATCAGCTCGCCTGACATGTTTATTGGCGCAATTTTTAATACAGCGCCCATTTGTTCACATAGCATTTGCCAAGGCACAATATTGGAATGATGCTCCATGGCCGTAATAATAATTTCATCACCCGCCTTAATATTTGCCTTACCATAAGTTTGCGCAACAAGGTTTATTGCTTCTGTAGCACCTTTAACAAAAATTATTTCTTTTTCGGTAGCCGCATTAATAAAATCCTTTACCTTAATTCTCGCGCCCTCAAATTTATCTGTAGAACGAACACTTAGGGTATGTACGCCTCTATGCACATTAGCGTAATCGTGAGTGTACAAATTAACAATACTATCAATAACCACCTGAGGTTTTTGACAGGTAGCAGCATTATCCAAATAGACCAACTCCTTACCGCGGATCTTTTCTTTTAAAATTGGAAAGTCATGACGTATTCTTTGCACATCAAACTGACTCATAACCACTCCTTATTTACACCTTCCTGCGGGAAACGTAATAATGCTTGGTCCAATATCATCTCGTGTAACACTTTAATCCTTACCTTATCAACCATTTCGTTAGCAAATGCAAACGTCAAAATATTACGCGCAGTTTCTTCATCTACACAACGGGATTGCAGATAAAAAATAGATTTTTCGTCCAACTGACCTACAGTCACACCATGCCCACATTTAACATCATCTGCATAAATTTCCAATTGCGGCTTACTGTCAGCTTCTGCTTCATTTGATAAGAGCAGATTACGATTATTCATTTGTGAATCTGTTTTTTGAGCATCTTTCGCTACGATCACCCGTCCTTGAAAAACCCCTCTAGCTCTGCCATCTAATACACCTTTATATAGTTCTCGACTAATCCCATGAGACTTTGTATGATTAATTCGCGTGTGATTATCTATATGTTGGCGCTTTACACCTAAATACAAGCCATTTAATTCACATTCTGAAGCATGATCTAAATCTGTATGAATATCGGATCGCGCTAACAAAGCGCCAAAAGCAAAATTATGGTGTCTAAACCGAGCATGACAATCCTGTTTAACGTAAACTCCACCAAAGTGATAAGCTTTTTCGGACTCACATTGCATCTTATAGAGCGTTAAATCAGCATTCTTGCCAACAAAAACTTCAGTGACTGCAGAAGACAAATAAGCATTATCGTAACCGACATAAGTTTCTATAATGCTTGCCTCTGTCAATTTATCAAGAATAATGACAGTGCGTGTGGCACTCAAAACATCTTGTTGAGTAGCGATATGTAATACCTGTATCGGCCTTTCTAATACCTGTTTATTGCTTAGATGAACAAACAAACCATCAGTAAACCAAGCCGTATTAAATGCAATAAAACTATGCTCATCAACACTAACAGCTTGATTAATGAACCTTTCTAATACCTCTGGTATTTCTTCCAAAGCATCCGCCATACCTTTAACTAAAACATCATTCGGCAAACCCTCTAGAGAAGAAAGTTCTGCAGAAAAGTGTCCATCTACTAAGACAACAGACCATGCATCCTCTAATTGATATGATTTCAACCACTCAACGTCAACAAAGCCTGTCGTTTTATTTACCTTAGGCGAAAACAGTTTTTTCTCAATGGCTGAAACGTTGGTATAGCGCCATTCCTCCTCATGCAAAGCAGGAAATCCTTGCTCTGAAAATTGTAACAACGCGTTAGTACGTTGCTGTTTCAGCCATGACAACGATTGTCCACACAACAACGGCACACTATTTGAATATTCTGCAGGATACCGACTCGCATTTGCTGTTGTCATTAAGCCGCCACCTGATTATCTTCAAGCCAACTATATCCTTTTTCTTCCAGCTCTAGCGCCAACTCTGCCCCACCTGACTTAACAATTTGCCCATTCGCCAATACATGAACATAATCCGGCTTAATATAATCCAATAAACGCTGGTAATGAGTTACCATCACAAAAGCCCTGTCGGTTGATCTTAGAGAATTAACACCTTCTGACACTATTTTTAGTGCATCAATATCCAAACCTGAATCTGTTTCATCTAGTATACAAAGCTTGGGCTCTAGAATCGCCATTTGTAAAATCTCATTGCGCTTTTTTTCCCCACCCGAAAAACCTTCATTGACTGCGCGATATAGAAATTTCTCATCCATTTCCAGTAGCCTGACTTTTCCTTTTACCAAGGTCAAGAAATCCATTGCATCCACCTCAGACTGACCATGATGCTTTCGGATTGAATTAAGCGCTGCTTTTAATAAATAAATATTACTAACGCCTGGAATCTCTACCGGATACTGAAATGCTAAAAAAACACCCTCACGCGCTCTAATTTCAGGCGGCATTTCCAATAATTCTTTGCCCTGATAAGTCACTGAACCTTCAGTGACCGTGTAGCCACTCTTGCCAGATAGAATATGAGACAAAGTACTCTTGCCAGACCCATTTGGCCCCATAATCGCATGGATTTCACCGGCATTAATTTCAAGATTAATCCCTTTAAGAATGGGCTTGTCACCAACGCTAACGTGAAGATTTTTTATGCTAAGCATGTTGTTTTTACCTGTTTTATTTAAAGGGCTTGAGCCCCCACATTTACAAATTGAATTCTAGCCTACTGACCCTTCAAGACTCAGCCCAAGCAAAGCCTGAGCCTCTACTGCAAACTCCATTGGTAACTCTTTAAAGACTTCCTTACAAAAACCGTTAACAATCATTGAGACGGCGTCTTCTGCTGATAACCCACGTTGTTGACAAAAAAACAACTGATCTTCACTGATTTTAGAAGTAGTTGCTTCATGCTCAACTTGTGCGGAGGGCTGCTTAACCTCAATATAAGGAAAGGTATGCGCTCCACATTTATCACCCACCAACAATGAATCACATTGCGTATAATTACGAGCATTTTCAGCACTTTTCAATACCTTCACTAAACCACGATAGGTATTTTGTGCTTTACCAGCCGATATACCTTTCGAAACAATCGTACTTCGTGTATTTTTGCCGATATGTATCATCTTGGTGCCGGTATCGGCTTGCTGATAATTATTGGTCAATGCAACTGAATAAAACTCACCTACAGCGTTATCACCCGTCAAAACACAACTGGGATATTTCCAAGTAATAGCAGAACCAGTTTCTACCTGTGTCCACGATACTTTGGAGTTATCTCCCCGACAATCTGCCCGCTTGGTCACAAAATTATAAATACCACCCAAACCATTTTTGTCGCCAGGGTACCAGTTTTGAACAGTAGAATATTTGATAACGGCATCTTTCATCGCCACCAATTCAACTACTGCTGCATGTAGCTGATTTTCATCGCGCATTGGCGCAGTACAACCTTCAAGATAACTAACATGACTACCCTCATCAGCAATAATCAAGGTTCTTTCAAATTGCCCAGTATTAGCTGCATTAATTCTGAAATACGTTGACAACTCCATTGGGCATCGCACTCCTTTAGGAATATAAACAAAAGAACCATCGGTAAATACGGCCGCATTTAAAGCTGCAAAATAATTATCGGTATGTGGCACTACCGATCCCAAATATTGCTTGACGAGCTCAGGATGCTCTCGCAACGCTTCAGAAATTGGACAAAAAATAACGCCTACATCTTTGAGCTTGCCTTTAAAAGTAGTCGCGACTGAGACACTATCAAAAACCGCATCAACAGCAACTCCTGCCAGACGCTCTTGCTCATCCAATGGAATACCGAGCTTTTTATAAGCCTCTAATACTTGCGGATCGATTTCATCCAAGCTTTTAGGCCCATCTTCTTTACGTTTAGGTGCAGAATAATAACTGATAGACTGATAATCTATTGGTTCAAAATCAACAAACGCCCACTTTGGAGATTTCATCGTTTGCCAATGTCGAAAAGCCTTTAATCGATATTCCAACATGAATTCAGGTTCATTTTTAATTTTCGATAACTTATGAATAACTGATTCATCTAAACCGGGTGGAAACGTATTAGTTTCCAATTCAGTCACAAATCCTTGCTTATACTCTTGATTGATAAGATTATTAACTTCTTGTGCACTTGCTGACATAAAATTCTCTATAATTTACAAAGACGTGATAAATACAAACGTAAATTTCCGCCTAACGATACAAACTGGCGACAGGAATTAAAACCTCTTGTCTTCGAACCACGTCTTGAGCGTGAGTAGGTTTAATCATATCTGCTAATGTCACAGACTCTAAAGCATTATGAATGACCTGATTAATTAAACTCCAGTTGCCTCGAATACCACAACCTGAGGCCTGCTCACACCCCTGTTGTGAAATACTACATTCGGTTAATGCTATAGGGCCTTCTAACGCACTTATAACCGACGCAACCGTTATTTTGCTGGGCTCCTTAGCTAAGGTATAGCCTCCCTTCGCACCTCGCGTAGAAATCAGTACTTTAGCATTTACCAAAAGCTTTAAAACCTTACTGACTGTTGGCAAAGCAATACCCGTTACTGATGCTATTTCCATAGCCGCATGCACCTGTAAGTCATCTTTAGCCATAAAGCTTAAAATGACTGTGGCATAATCAGTCAATTTACTCAACCTTAACATATCTGCTCCAATTTATTGTGGACCATTATAGTACTGTTTAAATTCGCAGTAAAGAACTTGGTAATTATCAGGCTTTCGAAAACTCCATATTCAAGCTTTCTTTATTTACAAAGTATTCAGAAGTCTTATGTTTAAACCTTTTAAATAAGTGACTGAGGAATGAAATTAACTCACTAAGAGTCTATATTGGAGACTTTTATCTAACTTGCCAATTTACCACTTGAATGTATAATTGCATCAACTTCAGTTGACTGGCTTATATTTAGATTAAGGAGTGATTTATTCATGGGGATTCTCAGTCTAATACTTTGGACACCAGCAGCCGGCGCATTATTTTTAGCTTTAACGCCTAATCAGAATTTCCGAATTATCCGCACCATTGCAAACCTGTTTGTCACTCTTGTTTTTTTTCTAAGTTGCTGGCTTTTATCGATATTTGACCAACATAATGCAAGCATCCAATTAAGTGAATATTATCCACTCAACCCGAATCTTGGGAGCGCCTATGCACTAGGTGTTGACGGACTTTCGATACCGATGCTAGTTTTAGCAACTTTCCTTACATGTATTTCTCTGTTAGTTTCTTCCAGCATTTGCAATAGCATTAAAGGCTATTATATCTGCATACTGTTGCTGGAATTCGGCATACTTGGTGTCTTTCTGGCCCAAGATTGGGCACTATTTTATATATTCTGGGAAGTAACCTTAATCCCTCTATTTTTTCTTATTGGCCACTGGGGCGGTAAACGTCGACATGTCGCGAGCCTCAATTTTGTTTTGTATACGATGGGTGGGTCTATATTTATGCTCATGAGCTTACTTGCCATCAGTCAATACGACCTCGAACACGCAGGATCCCTGATGACAACCATGCATCAGGCGGCAAAAGACATGCCTCGCTACGAACAGATTTTAGTTCTACTTGGCTTTATCATTGGCTTTGGCGTCAAAATACCCATTTTCCCTCTGCACGGCTGGCTACCACTGGCACATGTTGAAGCACCAAGCCCTATCAGCATTCTACTATCTGGTATTTTATTAAAAATGGGTGCATACGGTCTCATCAGAGCTGTGAATATGCTGCCCGAGGCTGCGCATATTCTACAGCCATTATTTGTTTTTCTTGGGTTGTTTGGGATGCTCTATGGTGGCTTACTTGCTTGGCGCCAAACCGATCTTAAAGCCATGGTTGCTTACTCTTCAATCAGTCACATGGGCATTGTTTTATTAGGTATTTCCACCTTAAACGAAATTGGATTTACTGGAGCAGTTATACAAATGAGTGCACATGGCTTAATTGCAGGGGCATTATTTTTAATGGTTGGATTGCTATATGACCGCACACATAGCCGAAACATTCATGATTACAGTTCTCTTATTCAAATAATGCCGCGCTTTGCTTTGCTTATGACCTTAACATTACTAGCAGCAATGGGACTGCCTGGGTCAATTGGCTTTATTGCTGAACTCCATGCACTTATCGGCGGCTTTCAAGAATGGGGAGGCCTCATGATATTTTTTAGTATAAGCATACTAATTAGCGCAGCTTATTCAATGCGCACCATAGGTATTTTATTCACCGGACCAGTAAAGTCTCCAATGAAACTAATCAATGACCTAAATACTACCGAACTATTCGCTTCAGGGTTATTAGTCTCTTTTATTGTGTTACTAGGTCTAATGCCCACCTCCTTGATTGAGCTATCCGCTGCAACAATTGAACAAATGAATAATCATATTGGGCAACGGCTTTTATAATAACAATGCAAGAATTTCTTCCAATAAATCAGAGCAGTCGAGAACAGATTATAGCCGCCGTAAATCTGTTAGATCATATCCTGCCAGGACAAGCACCAATTCTTGATTTCGTTCATCACAATACCTTACATGGCTTTCAACACCTTCCATTTGAAGAGGCTTTAGCAACATACGAAGAATTAACCGGCATTAGTGGCTACCTTCCGGAATCTCAAAACCGCGCTTTTTACCAACAAGGGCGAATTACCCATGAAAATTTGTCCAAAGCAATAGCAAAACATGCCGATTTACTAGGGGAAGAAGTCATATGCTCTATACAAGAAGCCACTATCCGACGAAAAGATATTTACACTATTGCCCTACTATTTGACCTAGAAGGCATTACCATTAGCCAATTAAATTGGCAAATAGAAGAATTTAATGCTTTAAATAAAACCCAAGCAGATATTCCTGAGACAGCACGAAAGCAATTATTTGCAAAAAACGCTCATCAAGCCACCGTTATTAAAGAACTCTGGCAAAGTATTTTAAGTAAACTTGATTTACAACAGGCCGCATTCCATCCTGAAGCATTACTCGATTTATCAGTAGAGCACACCGAAGAATGGCTTACTGCACATAAAGCCACGCTTCAACAAGATTCATCATTTCATCATTCTGACTCCGTGTCTCTAGATGACTTATTTGATCAATTAGGCATCAGCACCACTTTTTGCGGATTAATACTTAAATTATGCGGAATAGACATACTTGATTCTGTTCGTCCGCAATTAATACGCATCTGTGCATCAGCTATGGATGAAGGTGTCGCTCCCTGGCAGTTGCCTGAGCGGAAAGAGCTAGGTCTTTATAAAGCTTGGCGAACAACAGTAACCTATGATGCAAACCCATTTTTACATGACTTGCCAGACTGGCAACAGATCATTTCTGAATTACCTGAAGATCCTATTGAAACCATCATCCTGCAACTAACCCACTTAGAAATACCTCAACTTAAATGGGATAATTACTTAAAAAAACTGGCCCTTGAGATACCCGGCTGGTCAGGTATTATTAACTGGCGACAGCATCACCCTCAATATCAAGTAACAAACGATGCCGCACCAAAATTAGTCGATTACCTTGCCATTAGACTCACTCTGGACAGGTTATGGCTAAATCAAATATGCATGGATATCTGGAAAACTCCAGCTAAATTAAGTGCGCTGCACTCATATTTTCAAAAAAATCTCTCAGAATATTCTGTTCGTAGATCCCTTTACCAAGGTAACTTACCGGAATATTTGGCTCAACAGGCCGAGTCACTGACTATTCAAGCAGATCCAGATCGACATAACCGCGACGATTGGCAACAACTTGCTGAATTAATTTGGACTTGGCAATGTAGTTCGCTTATTGAAAACAATACCGGACACACTGCGCAAGAAAGTGGTTGGCGCTTATTTCGCTTATGCCAACATTTAGGACTCAACAGCACCTATCTCGAAACGATCAAACAAAAAGATCTCTTGGCAATGTTAAATCTGCTGGATACGTTTAATATCAAAAAACGCAATGAAATATGGCTTTATGCTTATGAAATAAATTACAGCGAAAACCTTTTTCAAGCTTTGCACGCCAATCATAATCGCGGTCGTTGGGCCAAACGTGATAAATGCCCTGAATCTCAGATAATATTTTGCATGGATGATCGCGAAGAAGGATTTCGCCGTCATCTTGAAGAATTTAATCCCGCGATTGAAACGCTGGGCGCCGCTGGTTTTTTTGGTATCGCCATGCACTATAAGGGCCTAGATGATAACAAAACCAGTGCATTATGCCCGATATTCGTTACGCCTGCCCATGAAGTGCAAGAAGTAGCAATCGCCGATAATGACAAAGTTGTAAATAAGCATCGTAGAGGACTTACACTTAATCAAATGATTGCAAATTTTCTACAAAATAGTTTGCGTCGTAACTTGATATTATCTCATCCCATTATTGACGCGATTGCACCGCTAACTTTAGTGGGTCTTATAGCAAAATCACTGTTACCAAAATACCAGCAAACCATACTTGCAAGCATCATACAATGGCAATCGCCAGACGTTAAAACTCGACTGAATTTTACCTCAACTGATCACTCATCAATTGCCTCTGCAAATCACCCCAAACTAGGATTTACTGATAATGAGCAAGCATTCAGAGTTGCTGGATTACTTCGCAACATAGGATTGACTTATGGCTTTTCAGAGTTAGTCGTATTGATGGGGCACGGTTCTATTAGCCAAAATAACCCTCATGACGCCGCCCATGGCTGCGGTGCCTGCAGTGGTCGACATGGGGGACCTAATGCCCGAGTTTTTGCAGCAATGGCTAATCGTCCTGCAATTAGAAAACATTTGGCTGATTGGGGCATCAACATTCCAACTGATACCTGGTTTATTGGTGCAGAACACAATACCTGTAGTGAGGCTATTAGCTGGTTTGATCTAACCGATATTCCAAAAGATCGACTTGCCAGTTTCAAAAAGCTTCAACTGGAATTAAAACACGCTCAACTTATGTCAGCCCATGAAAGATGCCGTCGACTTGCTTCTGCACCACGCAAACCAACGCCCAAAGAAGCGCTAGCTCATGTAGAAGAGCGCGCCTCTGATTTCTCTCAAGCCAGACCCGAATTAGGGCATGCTACCAATGCTTCAGCAATAGTAGGGAGAAGATCATTAACACAAGGTGCTTTCTTTGACCGCCGAGTATTCTTGATTTCTTATGATCCAACCCAGGACACTGATGGCAAAATACTTGAAGGTATTTTATTAGCTGTTGGCCCTGTAGGTGCCGGTATCAACCTAGAATATTACTTCTCAACCATTAATAACGACCGATTAGGTTGTGGTTCAAAAGTACCCCATAATATCACTGGTTTGTTTGGAGTAATGGAAGGTGGCAGCAGTGATTTACGAACCGGCCTACCTCAACAAATGGTCGAGATTCACGAAGCGATGCGCTTACAATTAGTAGTAGAGGCTAAAACATCAGTACTGGAACGAATTTATTCTGAACAAGAAAGCTTGCGTGAACTAATAGCTGGTGGCTGGATTCACCTGAGCACTAAAGATCCTGAGACGGGTGAAATCTTCATTTTTGAACGTGGAACAGGATTTATTCTGTGGCAAACTAATAAAGAAACACCGCAACTATATAACAACTCAACTGATTGTTATCGCGACAAAACCCTACCCGTTCCGCCCATGCTGATTAAACAGCCTACACTATTGGAAACTTAAAGAATGGATGCTTTAGTCATTCTAATACCTCTATTACCATTTACCGCAACCATACTCATTGGAGTTGGCATTTTAACGGGTGTAATTCATGGCGAAGCCAGTGAAAACAAGACCTCAATTATCGCGACCTGGACTATGAGCATGTCCTTCCTGCTTGCTCTAACGTTACTGATTGCTAATTTACTAAAAATAAACACAGGTTCAGTATTATTAGGAAACTGGCTCAGCAGTGATACATTAAATATTCAAGTAAACTTTATCAGCACCGGATTTAGTGTTGTATTGGCAGTATTATTTACCTTTCTTTTAACTCTTATCATGCGCTTTTCTGTGAATTATATGCACAGAGAAATAGGCTTTCACCGGTTCTTCTTTATCTTGTGTCTTTTTGCTTCAGGCATTCTATTGCTCGTGCTATCAGGCAATGCAGTCGGCACTTTTTTCGGCTGGGAGATTGCAGGACTCTGCTCTTATCTATTGATAGCTTATGCTTACCATCGTCCAATTGCAGTCATAAATGCTACTCGGGTATTTATTACTAATCGCATTGGTGATGCCCTATTTATTCTGGGGATAGCATTAACCTATTTGTGGACCGAAAGTATCAATTGGACTGACTTGAATGCCATGCCATCACAACTCGACAAAGGCGAAGCCAACGGAATTGCAATGTGTTTTGCCATAGCAGCATTTGCCAAGTCAGCGCAACTTCCTTTTACACCTTGGTTGGCACGTGCAATGGAAGGCCCAACGCCCTCCAGCGCAGTATTCTATGGCGCTGTTATGATACATGCAGGTGTTTATCTTGTCTGTCTCCTAGAACCTCTTTTTGAACAAGCCCCATTTGCTATGGCCTTGCTCGCAATTGTAGGAGGCCTAACAGCAGCTTATAGCTTTATAGTTGGCTTAACTCAGACAGATATTAAAAGCTCACTGGTTTTTGCTACATCCGGTCAACTGGGTTTAATGTTTATGGCTTGTGGATTAGGCTTTTGGCAACTTGCTAGTTGGCATCTTTGTGCTCATGCAATAGTTCGCTGCTATCTGTTCTTAACCGCTCCATCACTTATGCATAATATCTCAGGCAACCCAATAAAGCCTGTTATGCCTATAATCTCAGGTCTTCGATGGGCCTATATAGCTTCATTACAACGTTTCTGGTTGGATCAAATATCCGATTGGACTTTGGTAAGACCTATTAATCGACTTGCTCATGATCTTAGCTACTTTGATGATCATGTTATTGATCACATTATGGGCACACCTGCACCTGCCATACTAACAATATCCTCCATAGCAGAACTTGAAGAAAAACTACTAGGACCTGAACTGGATAATGATCTCGATAGTTTTGTCCACGGCAGGGGATTAGCGGGTAAACTTACGGCGTGGTTTGCCAGCGTTACACATTGGTTTGAAGATCGCTTTGTCTTACGTGGTGTTAATAAAGATGCAATTATGTACGGTCGAAAACTAGGACACGCCGCCAATAAATTTGAACGGTTAATATTAAGACCACGCTACATTGTACTATTTGTATTAATAATCTTTTTGATTGTATTTTGAGTCGCTGATGGAAATTACCTTTACCCCTTGGTCAGAATCAGCAGCTTTCCCGCTACTAACCACATTGACTCTTGTTCCTCTTATAGCGATGATTGCCATCCTCTGCTCGCGGTCTTCGGTTAGTGCTCTTCGGATTGGTTTCGCAGGTACAATTTTAACAGCAATACTCAGCATTTATCTGTTAGTTGTTTTTGATTCCAGTAACCCTAACATTCATCTCACCGAACAGTTTCACTTCGCTTGGCTCAGTTATAGTGTTGGGGTTGATGGCGCCAATATTTTATTTATTCCACTGACGTCCGTTCTAACTTTACTCGCTTTGATTTATACCGTTATTACCCGACATGTTACTCATCGTTTATTTATAGCTTGCCTGTTGGGGTATGAAGGCATTTTAATCGGTGCTTTTTCAGCCCTTAATCTTATGCAATTCTGGCTATGGTGTTTACTGGAAATTATCCCCGTAATTTTATTAACAACACATGCCGGAACCGGAAAAAACAGGCGCTGGGTCATCACTCTATTAATGCAATATTGGGGTAGCGGTTTATTAATGACCTTGGCCGGCTTCATGTTACTCGCTTTCGGCTTGATTGATGCGGATCACGCGCTAACGTTTGACTGGCTTATCATAAAACAAAACAACGCTTATTTACATGATGAAGTCTTGATTTTTATACTGTTACTGTTTGGCTTTGCCATTCGAATGCCATTATTTCCATTTCATGGCTGGCTACCGCTTCTTGCCGAACAAGGCACGGTCGCAAGTTGTAGTATTTTTATGATAGGCTTAAAACTAGGCATTTATGCCGTTATTCGTTTTATATTACCATTAGTCCCTGGTGTTGCTGAACAATGGGCCGATTTTGTCTTAACTTTAAGCCTGATCAGTATTTTTTACGGCGCTTTGCTTGCACTAATGCAAATTAATATTCGACGCTTACTGGCCTTTGCTGTCGTCAGCCATACAGGCATGCTGGTTATTGGTATTTTCTGCTTTAACGAATATGGCTTGGAAGGTAGTCTTTTACTATCCATTGCTTATGGTCTTGCCACAGCCGGCATGTTATTTAGTGTTGGTTTGATTTATGAACGCACACGCACCGCATTTATCATTCGGTTAGGTGGACTATTTGATACCAATACTGCCATAGCATTACTGTTTCTAATTTCAGCATTATCAACTATGGCGATGCCTGGTACACCCGGATATGACGCAGCACATTTACTCATTGAAGGCGTCATAGAAGAAGACGGATGGTTACTGGCTATATCAATATTAATAGGCAATGTACTTGCTGCAGCTTTCTTACTCCGCGCTTTTCAACAAATTTTTATAGCCACTCCAGTTCGTGCCCATCAGCCTGATAGTGCTATTCATCACCCCGTCAAAGAAGAACGTATTATTACCTTGGCAATCTGTTCATTACTTGTTGTCACTGGTTTTTATTCAACGCCATGGCTAAACTACATAGATCAGGAAGCTTCAGATATTGGTAAGCATTATCCTATGCATGGCTCCCAACAAACTAACAAAATTACCGCTCCAACTAGATGAATGACGTCAATTTTCCGCTACTCAGCATTACTATTTTACTACCCTTAATTGGCGCGATAATAACTGTAATAACATACAACATTAATTTAGCTAGAAAAATTGCCTTAGGATTTGCCAGCCTCGAATTAATCTTAACCTTGATAGCATTAACTTTATTTAATCCCACCCAAGGGAACCAATTTCAGTTAATTGAACATTATGCTTGGATACCAAACTTAAACATCGAATATTTAATCGGTATCGACGGCATATCTATATTATTTTTACCCATGTCAGCCCTATTAACGGTATTAGCAATTTTTGCCTCGTGGAATTCTGTGCAACACCAACAACGTCTTCATTTTGCATTGTTACTAGTATTAGAAGGCATCACCATAGGCGTATTTTCAGCGCTGGATACAGTTTTATTTTTTTTATTTTGGGAACTCACTTTACCCCCTATTTTCTTTTTGACTAGTCTTTGGGGAATAGGTCCTGAGCGCCGTAGTGCAGCTATGAAATATACATTATTTATGCTAATTGGTGGGGTTCCATTATTATTTGCCATAGTTATCTTGGCTATTAATCACGCCAATGATATGGGGGGTACTCTTACTCAAAACTTATCCTTTAGCTTACCTTTATTACTCGAAACAAAATTAACCGACAACCTACAACCCCTTGTTTTCATATTATTCCTGCTTGGATTTTCTGTAAAAGCACCCCTTTTCCCTTTTCATACTTGGTTGCCTAAGGTTGCTATGGAAGGCCCAACGCAACTAACAGCCTTATTGCTTGGGCTGAAGCTCGGTATATATGGTATCCTGCGCTTTGCCATACCATTAGCTCCATCTGCTGCTGTTGAATATAGCTGGGCCTTGGGGATTCTAGGTGCAATTACCCTTATCTATTCTGGATTAATTGCATTACAACAAACCAACTTCAGACGCTTACTGGCTTATGCCAGCATTAGTCACGTTGGCTTAATAATAATTGGCATTTCATCCTTAACAACACAGGGGATACAAGGTGCGATTTTTCAACTAGTTAACTTTACTCTAATTTCAAGCTCTCTAATGCTAATTGCCGGATTTATTCAGCATCGATTAGGTAGCACCGAGACAATACACTTAGGTGGGTTAGCAAAAGTAATGCCCCGTTTAATCACCTTTTATTTTTTCTTTGTATTAGCCAGTATAGGACTTCCCGGCACTAGTAGTTTTCCTGCTGAGTTATTATTGATTTTTGGTGCCTTAACAGCTCATCATAGCTTGGGTTTCACCGCACTTGCTGGAGCAATACTTGGTGCAGCTTATATGCTCTCGTTCACTCGCAAAGCATTTTTTGGACCTATTACTCAACATGCCATTAATAAGGTCCAAGATTTACGTCCGCGCGAACTGACTATTCTCTGCATACCAGCGTTATTAATTTTAGCCTTTGGTTTTTTCCCAAATGTCTTACTAGCTACGAATCAGGTCGCTGCAGAAGCTTGGATATCCAACCTACTAGAGCAACCAATTATGAAAAGTAATGATCAAATAGGATTGTTAAGCCCTTAAACTAAGTACTTAAATGCTTGAAGATAAAGTCCGCCTTCACCTCAAAATAATAAAAGCATGCAATGAACAGTCAATATAATGGTCGCCGTCCATTTCCACCCTTTACTCAAGAAAGTGCCCTCTTAAAAGTACGCATGGCAGAAGATGCATGGAACAATCAAGACCCTAAAAGTATTGCCTTAGCCTATACCGCAGATAGTCAGTGGCGGAACCGTAACGAATTTTATAAAGGTCACGAAGAAATCATAAAATTTCTAACTAACAAATGGTCAAAAGAGCACGAATATCGCTTAATAAAAGAACTGTGGTGCCATAATAGCAATCGAATCGCCGTTCGCTTTGCTTACGAATGGCATAACGATAAATTAGAATGGTTTCGTTCATATGGCAATGAGAATTGGGAGTTCGACAATAACGGCCTAATGCGATGCCGCTATGCAAGTATCAATGACTTATCGATTAATGAATATGATAGAAAATTTCACTGGCCAAATGGTGTGCGCCCTAACGATTATCCAGGTTTAAAAGACTTGCTACTTTAGCATTTAAATATAAGCACTTTTATAACAAGCAATATCTTATTCTTCTATACTTGGCTTTTATCTCCCATAAATACATGTTCAGTGGCTATTAAAGATTGGCCGGCGGAAGATCGGCCTAGAGAAAAACTATTACATCGGGGTTCAGCCGCCTTAACTGATGCTGAACTATTAGCTATTTTTTTAAGAACAGGCACTGCTGGTAAGTCTGCCGTAACATTAGCGCGAGAACTACTTGAAGAATTTGGTTCTTTAAAAGCCCTACTCAATGCTGATCAACAACATTTTTGCTCAGGGCATGGTTTGGGCGCCGCAAAATATGCTCAACTTCAAGCAGTACTGGAAATGGCCAAACGTCATTTTAAAGAAATTCTCCAACGTGGCAATGCGCTAACCAGCCCGGAAATTACTAAAGCCTATCTGAGCGCACATTTGCGCGGCTATACTTACGAAGTATTTGCTTGTTTATTTCTGGATAACCAACACAGAGTCATCCAGCTAGATGAATTATTTAAAGGCACAATAGATGGTACTAGTGTTTATCCACGAGAAGTCGTCAAACAAGCGTTGTATTATAATGCGGCAGCAGTCATATTTGCCCATAATCATCCCTCAGGTATCACCCAACCTAGCCAAGCTGACAAACAAATCACTGAGAAACTTAGGCAAGCACTAGCCTTATTCGATATAAGAGTATTAGATCATTTCATTATTGGTGATGGAGAACCCTATTCATTTTTAGAGCATGGTATAGAAATATAATATAAAACTAGACTTACGAAGACAGGCTAATAGATTCAGGATCGTGATAGATTTCAAAAAGTGCAGGACGAGGTAATTATCCACGTCCCGCATGGTCTTGGAGGTGAGGCTTATAATCAGTCTGCTTGACGTCTTAAAAAAGCAGGAATATCGAGATAATCTAAATCCACATCTTTTTTGTTTTGAGCGCCAAAACGTGTTTCTCTATTTTCATCCCTACCATTCTGCCGAATGATAGTTGGTTTATCTAATTCATCATAATTAGCTCTATTTAAAACAGGCTTATGTATCATTTTAACAGGTGCTTTAACAGCTAGTGGCGGCAAACCCATACCAGTTGCTACAACAGTTACTTTAATTTCATCACCTAAGCTAGGATCAATTGCCATACCGATTTTAATAACTGCATCTTCTGAAGCAAACTCATGAACTATATTACCGACTTCATTAAACTCAGCAACGCCCATATCGGCCGCAGAAATATTAACCAATATTCCACGTGCACCTTGTAGATTGATATCCTCAAGTAATGGACAAGCAATTGCTTTTTCAGCAGCTTCACGTGCACGATGTTCACCTGATGCTGTTCCCATACCCATAATAGCTGCTCCCATTCCAGACATTACAGTTCTTACATCTGCAAAATCGACGTTAATCATGCCAGGATGAACAATAAGCTCTGTAATACCCTGTACTGCATCTAATAAAACTTCATTAGCAGCTTTAAAAGCGTCCATTAAGCTGACATTGTTACCCAATACTGGCAATAATTTCTGATTAGGAATTGTGATTAATGAATCTACATATTTTTCAAGTTCAATGATGCCTTGCTCTGCAACAACTTGTTTCTTTTTACCTTCAAACATGAAAGGCTTAGTTACAACTGCTACAGTTAAGATCCCCATTTCTCTTGCGATTTGCGCAATAACAGGAATAGCTCCTGTTCCTGTACCACCACCCATCCCTGCAGTTAAAAAAACCATATCTGAACCTTGTAAAACTTCTTTAATGCGTTCTTTGTTTTCTTCAGCGGCAAATTTCCCCACTTCAGGATTTGTACCAGCACCCAGCCCTTTGGTTAAGTCAACACCCAATTGAATTACGGTATCAACGGTAACTTTTCGTAATGCTTGCGCATCGGTATTTGCACAAATAAATTCAACGCCATCAATATGGCAGCCAACCATGTGATTAACTGCGTTACCACCGCCACCACCTACACCAATTACTTTAATGACTGCAGTTTCACTATATGTATCAACCAATTCATATTTCATATCATCACCCCTTAACTATAAAAACAAACATTATTAGAAATTACCCTGAAACCAATTTTTCATTTTTGAAAGCCAACCCAAACCCTCTGAATCAATACTTCTACCTAAACTTTGATGCTCTCGTCCATACATTAATAACCCAACCCCTGTTGAATGAATTGGATTTTTTACAACCTCAGTTAAGCCTGAAACATTTTGTGGACCACCCATTCTTACTGGCATGTGAAAAATTTCCTCTGCCAACTCGATTAACCCCATCACTTTTGAACTACCACCAGTCAAAACAATGCCTGCAGCTATTAATTCCTCGTTACCACTCCGTCTCAGTTCAGACTGAACTAGTAACATCAACTCTTCATATCGAGGCTCTATAATTTCAGCTAAATTTTGCATTGATATTTTGCGTGGCGCTCGCTCACCAATGCTTGGGACTTCAATAGTGTCATCAACATTAGCTAGTTGGGTTAAGGCACAGGCATATTTACGTTTAATCTCTTCAGCATTTATTGTTGGTGTCCTTAATGCAACTGCAATATCGTTAGTTACTTGATCACCCGCTATAGGAATCACCGCTGTGTGTTTAATGGCACCTTCAACAAAAATTGCAATATCGGTTGTTCCACCACCAATATCAATAAGGCAGACACCTAATTCTTTTTCATCTTCTGTTAGTACAGCGTTACACGATGCTAATTGTTCAAGCACTATATCTTCAACTTCCAAACCACAGCGCCGTATACATTTAATGATGTTCTGTGATGCACTGACACTTCCGGTAACCATATGTACTTTAGCTTCTAGGCGAATACCTGACATTCCAATCGGCTCTTTAATACCATCCTGCAGATCAATGACAAATTCCTGTGGCAAAATATGTAATATTTTCTGATCAGCAGAAATTGCAACTGCACGGGCTGAATCTATGACTCTGTCAATATCATATTGGGTGACTTCTTTATCTTTAATTGCCACGATTCCATGAGAATTAAGACTTCTGATATGGCTACCTGCTATCCCTGCAAAAACTGATCTAATCTGACAACCAGCCATTAACTCAGCTTCTTCAATTGCTTTTTGTATAGACTGAACAGTAGACTCCAGATTTACCACTACACCTTTTTTAAGACCTCTTGATGGTGTCATTCCAAAACCTATTATTTCTATATTGCCGTCATTAGTTATTTCTCCAACAATGGCCGCGACCTTTGATGTACCAATATCTAAACCAACAATTAAGTTACGTTCTAATTTTTTTGCCATTTAATTTACTCTACATCGCTCTATCGTGGACTTTTAGTTGATTATCTGGGTTGGCAATTGCATTCCAATCGATTTCTGTTATCCCCGGCTTCCACGAGACCGCATAGCCATTGGGGTATCTCAAATCAACTACTGCCATTTGCTCAACTTGCTCTTGTTTTAGTACGGCTAATGTTTCTAAAAAACGCTGTAATTTTTTTAATTGTTCATTACGGCCCAACTGGATTTCTAGGCCAGTACTTAATTTAATTTGCCAAGCCCCACGATCATTAATATTAAATTCAGTTAATGACATGGATTGATCCAATAATGCTGTTTTAATACCCTTCATTATTTCTAGAACTTTTAATTCTTGTGATTCCGGGCCGTTTACCAAAGTCATATTCGTAAACTTCTCAATATCTTTCGGAGTGAATATATGACCTTGTTCAGTAATCAAACTATTTACCCCCCATCTCGCATAAGGTTTTTTTTCGTATATTTTTATGTCAATAGCATCAGGCCAAATACGCTTTACCGTTACTGTGTCTACCCAAGGTAGTGTTGCAACAACAGCGTGTATCGTTTGCATATCTAAATCAAAAAAACTGGCCATTACCAATGGCTGTAAAACAGTCTGTATTTCATTCTTGCTAAGATATTGAAAGACACCTTCAGTCCTCACGTATTTAATAGCTAACGATGTATTTTTAATCGTTAATGATCTGAGTCGTCCTCTCGTTGCCTCTTCATAACCAGCTAAACCAACCAAACTCAATACAGTCAGTCCAATTGCCAAGTGTTTAGTAGCTAAATTGCCCATTACGTTAAACTTGTTTCCAATACACGCCAGACCAATTCCTCAAAACCTATGCCCGCCTGTTTAGCAGCCATTGGCACAAGACTATGATCAGTCATCCCTGGTACGGTATTAATTTCAATTAGTTGATATTGCCCACAATCATCTATAAACACATCGACCCTTGCCCAACCTTTTGCTCCAACAACTTTATTAGCAGTGACAGCCAAGTTTTTGATAAATTGCTCTTGGTCTTGACTTAAACCAGATGGACAATGGTATTGTGTGGTTGTCGCGTTATATTTTGCTTCATAATCATAAAAAACATTTGGAGTTTCAAGTCGTATGACTGGTAATGCCTCATTATTCAATACTGCAACAGTATATTCTTTGCCCGTGACCCAGCTTTCAGCATAAACATCACAACGAAACTCTAATGCAATTTGTAGCGCTTTAAGTAACTCTTCTCGATTATTTGCTTTGCTCATGCCTAGGCTTGACCCTTCTTGCGCAGGTTTCACAATAACGGGAAAACCCAGACTTTCGATACAGGCATCAAGATCACTTTCATTTTTCAACAAAAACCATTTTGGTGTTACTAAACCATATCCTTGCCAACATAATTTCGTTCTAAGTTTATCCATCGTTAACCCAGACGCCATGACTCCACTGCCAGTATAAGGAATGCCCATAGATTCCAAAACGCCTTGAAGGACACCATCTTCACCACCGCGGCCATGAATAATATTGAATACACGATCAACTTTTATTCCACTTAATGCCTCAATTGGGTTGCCCGTTACATCTATGGCAATAGCATCAACACCTTGACGAATTAATGCCTCATAAACTGCTGCGCCACTTCTAAGAGAAACAGCCCTTTCAGCCGCTGAACCACCCATTAAAACGGCAACACATCCAAATTTTTCTGGATTAGCTTCAGTTTGTTTAAATTCACCCACCATACACACCTCAGTCTGTAACTCCACGCCCTGATGTTCCTTCACTTTATGTTGAACATAATGAATTAACTGTTCGATATCAGATGCACTAGAATTACCAGTATTTACGATAAAATTGGCATGCTTTTCAGAAACGCTTGCTCCCCCAATTGCATATCCTTTTAATCTTGTTTCTTCTATTAACCGTGCCGCATAATCACCTTCTGGATTTTTAAATACCGATCCACAACTAGGCTGATTGGTGGGCTGTGTTTTCGCTCGTTTATCTAAAAATAATTTTATTTTTTGAAAGCTATCTTCTGCATTACCTTCGGGCAATTCTAATTGACAGCTTAAAAACCATTGGTTTTCTATGTTTTTCACGCTACGGTAACTGACATTGAAATCTGCATGAGGTCGTATTGATATATTTCCTGATACATCAATTAATTCTACTTGCTTAACAATGCTCCACATTTCTCCGCCGAATGCACCAGCGTTCATTTTTAAGGCGCCTCCAATTGTTCCGGGAATTCCTGCCAAAAACTCTGCACCTATTAAGCCTTGTTCAGCACAAAAACGAGCCACATGTGCACAAGGAATACCCGCTTCTACATAAACCAAACCATCTTCAGTACGTTTTATTTCTTTTAAGCGCCCTTTAGTATTAATAACGGTGCCTCGTATGCCACCATCTCTAATTAATAAATTACTACCCAAGCCCATCCAAAATAAGGGTTCAGATGGAGGCAAAGTTTTCACAAACTCACATAAATCTTGTTTATCAAATGGAATATATAGGCGCTCAGCAGGACCACCTACACGCCAACTGGTATATTTGGCTAGAATTTCATTGTGTAATAACTTACCCTTCATATGAATGAGGCGGATGAAAGTGAAGCCCTATTTTCTAGTGCCTCAGTTAATAATTCAGGTAGTTGTGTAGCAAACTGTCCAACATTACCTGCACCCAATGTTAAAATCACATCTTCTGCTTTCACAATACCTGCCAATATTTTTGGCAATTCTTGCCAACCATCAACAAATATTGGATCAACTTGAGCACGCATGCGAATTGCTCGACTTAATGCTCTGCTATCTGCACCATTAATTGCCGTTTCACCTGCAGAATATACATCCATCAAAATCAATACATCTACAGTGGATAATATCTGCACAAAATCCTCAAATAAATCACGCGTTCTCGTATATCTATGTGGTTGGAAAATAATTACCGAACGTCTTTCAGGCCAGGCCTGATGGAGAGCCTCTAAAGTTGCTGCAATTTCTTTTGGATGATGTCCATAGTCATCTACCAATGTTAATGTACCTCCATCGAGAGCCAAATCGCCATTTAACTGAAATCTTCTGCCTACCCCCTTAAATGCACCAAGACTACTAATTATTGCGTCATCAGATACTGCCAGTTTTGTGGCTACGGCAATGGCGGCTAATGAATTAAGCATATTATGCCAACCCGGCATATTTAACGTTACCTGCAAAATTGGATAATTACCCTTACGACAAACGCTATAAGTCGTGAACATCCCTTTTTGTGATATATCTATGGCTCGAACGTCTGCATCTTCATGAACACCATATGTAATTACTGGTTTAGATATATCTGGCAATATCTCTCTAATACCTTCATCATCAAGACACATTACCGCTAAACCATAAAAAGGGAGATGGTGTAAAAACTCTATGAATGTATCTTTTAAACGCTGATAACTATTCTGATATGTTTCCATATGATCTTGATCAATATTGGTCACTATCGCTATCATGGGTTGGAGATATAAGAATGAAGCATCACTTTCATCAGCTTCAGCAACCAAATAACTCCCCAACCCTAATTTGGCATTACTACCTGAGCTATTTAAACGACCACCAATAACAAACGTTGGGTCAAGCCCACCTTCTGCAAGCATACTAGCTATTAAACTCGTAGTAGTGGTTTTACCATGTGTTCCTGCAACTGCTATACCGAACCTAAAACGCATCAATTCCGCAAGCATTTCTGCACGGGGAATGACTGGTATCCTGATAATATAAGCTTGATCGATTTCTTCATTACTGCGATCTATAGCTGTTGATGCAACTACAACATCAACATTTGTGACATTATCCCGATTGTGACCAATGTTAATTTTTACCCCTAATGCTTCAAGCCTTTCAGTAACGGCACTTTCCTTAATATCAGAACCTGAAACCACATAGCCAAGATTTAATAAAACTTCCGCTATTCCACTCATTCCAGTACCGCCAACACCGACAAAATGAATACGTTTTATATTGCCCAATGTGGATGCAATATGCGCACTTGTTGGCATCTTCATGGCCGTGCCTCAGAAACACAAAAATTCGCAACGGTAGCTGTCGCATCAAGACTGGCACATTGTTTTGCAGCAGCTCTCATGTTCTCTAAGTTAGTCAGCGCTTCTGTTATAAACTTTGCAAGTGTTTCAGCATTTAAATCATTTTGCCTTAGCAATAAGCCAGCGCCAGCATCTGTTAAATAATGCGCGTTGGCAGTTTGGTGATCATCGATCGCACTGGGTAAAGGTATTAAAATAGCAGGCACCCCGATTGCCGCAACTTCACTTATGGTCATAGCTCCAGCACGACAAATTATTAAATCGGCCCAAAGATAAGCGGCAACCATATCGTCTATAAAAGCACTTGTTTCAGCCTTGATGCCCAAATTTTTATATCCATTTTCAACCTTTTGCAGCATTGCTTCACCTGTTTGATGTCTTATTTCTATGGTAGGTGTTGCTAAAGTTGTTTCTTGGAGCTTCATAACAGCTTCAGGTACGATTTCATTTAATATCTTTGCACCCTGACTACCCCCGACTATCAGCAGCCTGATTTTATCGAGAGACTGTTGGTGGCTAAGTGTTGTGGCAGCAAGAAATTCCTTTCTTAATGGATTCCCAGTGCATTTTGCATTGACTGTCTTTTTGAAACTAAGAGGAAAAGCTTCTAATGTTTGATTAGCAAGATATGTTAGTAATCGATTTGTAGTACCAGGAATTCGATTTTGTTCATGGATAATTAATGGAATACCCAAGAGTTTCGCCATCAATCCACCTGGGCCGGCGACAAAACCTCCCATGCCTATAACAACATTAGGTTTACGCTCACGTAATATTTTATTAGCTTGAAAACAGGCCTTAATTAACATCACTCCAGCTGTTATTTTTGATACTATCCCTTTACCCCTAACTCCTGCAACCGATAACCAGTCAATCTCAATACCCTGCTCTGGAATCACTCGACTCTCCAAACCTCTTTGTGTTCCCAACCAACTTACCTGCCATCCTTTTTCGATTAACAGCTCTGCCACTGCCAAAGCAGGAAAAACATGTCCGCCGGTTCCTCCAGCCATAATAACTATGCGCTTTGCCATCTTGACCTCTCCTTTGGCATACTTGCATTTATCTCGGCAACTTCACTTTGTATCCGAAATATTAATGCAACTGCACAACACATAATCATCATGCTGCCGCCACCATAACTCATCAGCGGCAATGTCAATCCTTTGGTTGGCAAAATCCCCATGTTGACACCCATATTGACAAACGATTGAAAACCAAACCAAATACCTAACCCATAAGCAATAAATGCCGCAAAACGTTCTCCTGCTTTTTCCGCTGCGGCTGCTATTTCAAAAGTACGCCATACTAATAAAGCAAATAAACCAATAATTGTTAGTACACCCAATAATCCAAGCTCTTCTGCAATCACTGAGAATAGGAAATCAGTATGAGCTTCTGGTAAATAAAATAATTTTTGAATTCCACTACCTAAACCCACGCCTACCCATTCTCCGCGACCAAATGAAATAAGTGCGTGAACTAATTGATAACCGGTATCTTTTGCATCAGCCCATGGGTTTAAGAAACTAGTTACTCGTTTCATACGGTAAGGCTCAAAATATACTAACAATGAAGCAAGTACAGCACCTGATGATAATAAGATTATAAATGGCGATAATCGTGCTCCAGCCAAAAACATAACACCCATGGCAATGATCATTATCACAACAGCAGAGCCAAAATCGGGTTCCATTAACAACAATAAGCTAGCCCCCGAAAATAACATTATCGGTTTAAATAATGCAAATACTGATTTACGTATCGATTCTTGATGTCGATTGACATAACCGGCCATATAGATAACAGAAAAAAACTTCACTAGCTCTGATACTTGCAATCGTATCCCAAAAATTGACAACCATCGGGTGCTTCCGTTAACTTTTACCCCCAATCCAGGCACCAAAACAACAATCAATAATAATATTCCACTTAGGAATAACCACTGACCTGCCTTTTCCCAAACTCGGATGGGGGTGAGCGCAACACAAATACCTAAAATTACTCCAAGAGCAATATGTAATGACTGTCTGATGGGATAGTAAAAACTATTTCCTGTTATTTTTATGCCTAAATGCAATGATGATGATGCCACCATGACATATCCCATAACCAATAGACTAAAAGATACAACCACAAGTAAGGGGTCAAAATGAAAGCATCCAAGTAATGAACGCTTCACTTGCTTTTTCATACAATCAACCTTAATACTGCTTTAGAAAATTGATTACCTCTATCTTCATAATTTTTATATTGATCCAAGCTCGCACAAGCTGGAGACAACAAAACACTATCACCTGTTTCCGCAATATCCGCACAAATTTGTACTGCTTCAACCATATTTTTGGCAAGATGTACGGGCACACAATTACTGATAGCCTGCTTTATTAATCCAGCATCTTTCCCCATTAACACTACACTTTTAGCTTTTTCTTCAATAACGGGCTTCAATTCACTCATATCAGCACCTTTTGCATCACCACCCGCAATTAAGATAATCTTACGATCATAACCTTCAAGAGCAGCTATACAAGCGCCAATATTCGTTGCCTTTGAGTCATTTACCCAAGTGACTCCTTGTATTTCTGCCACTCGCTGCATTCTGTGATCCAATCCTTTAAATTTTTTTAAAGCTTCACACATAGCTTTTTTATCCAGCCCAATGGATGTTCCCAAAGCTAGTGCAGCTAATGCATTTGCCGCATTATGCCTACCTTCTAACGGCAACTCACTCAGTGGCATTAGAGACTCATTGTTATGCATCAGATACTCCACATTATTTTTTCGATCTATGTGAAAGTCTGCGCTTCTCTTAATTGAAAATGTAAAAACACATCTATTGGTTTCTTGCATGGCATTGACAATTGGATCATCGATATTAATGACCATAACCCCATCACCATTAAATATTCTCTGTTTTTCCTTGGCATAATTTGCCATATTTACATGTCTATCCAAGTGATCTGCTGAAATATTAAGTATTGTCGCTGCAACTGCATTTAGACCCATGGCTCTTTCTAACTGAAAACTTGAAAGTTCTAGTACAAATAACTCCGCCTCTTCTTCAAGTAAATCCAATACAGGAGTACCCAGGTTGCCACCCACTGCAACTTTTCTACCGGCACATGTTGCCATGTCGCCAACCATCGTAGTCACTGTACTTTTACCATTGGAACCAGTAATAGCGATAATGGGTGCTTTGACTGAACAAATAAATAAATCAATATCACTTAGTGTCTTTGATCCATTAACAATCGCTTTATGGATTGTTTTTTCGTCCATTGAAACACCTGGACTAACAATGAGATGTGTTGCAACTTTAAAAGCGGCATCATCAAAGCCATTGGTAAATACCGGTATATCTGGCATTTCATTATAAAGGACATCTTTTAATGGTGGTTTTTCACGACTATCGGTAACTGCAAATTTAAAGCCAAGCTTATTCAAGTAATGTGCGACAGAAATACCCGTATTTCCAAGACCGACTATTAATACCTTTGAACTTTTAGGGTCAAGTCCAAAGTTCTTTTCTAGCACATCAAGAATCTCAAGATTGTTCAGATTCATCTGAAACTCACTTTGCAAGATCTAACTTGATAGAAATAAGTATTATTTTTGTGCATTTGCTTCATCTTAATTTTAATGTCGCTAATCCAATTAACACTAATATCACTGTAATAATCCAAAACCGAACTATTACTCTTGGTTCCGGCCAACCTTTCAATTCAAAATGATGATGGATAGGGGCCATGCGAAACACGCGCTTCCCAGTTAACTTAAATGAAGCGACTTGTATCATTACTGAAATTGTTTCCATAACAAACACGCCACCCATTATCATTAGTACGATTTCCTGTCTGACCAATACTGCCAAAACGCCTAAGGCTGCTCCCAGTGCCAAAGCTCCAACATCACCCATAAATACCATGGCAGGGTATGCGTTAAACCATAAAAAACCAAGACCAGCGCCTACTAAAGCCGCACAAAATACTATAAGCTCACCCGCGTTAGGTAGATAAGGAATAGCCAAATAATCAGAAAAGGTTACGTGTCCTGACAAGTAAGCAAAAATCCCTAGACCTCCTGCGACCATGACTGTTGGCATGATAGCTAAGCCATCCAAACCATCTGTTAAGTTAACTGCATTACTGGTTCCAACAATGACAAAATAAGTCAGAACCACATACATCCAACCCATATCCAACATAAAATCCTTGAAAAATGGAATTATGAATTGTGTTTCTGCGGGAAGAATCGCCGTTTTATATAAAAAAATAGCTGCTGTTAGGCCTATAACCGATTGAGCTAAATATTTTGCTTTGGCGGATAAGCCATCACTATTTCCTTTAATCACTTTTCTATAATCATCAATAAATCCTATGATGCCGTAACCCATTGTGACCAATAGAATTACCCATATATATCGATTAGTAAGATCTGCCCATAACAAAGTACTTATTGCAATTGCAATCAATATTAAAGCCCCCCCCATCGTAGGCGTCCCTGACTTTTCATAATGTGATTTTGGACCTAATTCACGGATACTTTGTCCAATTTTGTTAGAACTTAATCTCCTAATCATGATCGGACCGATGATAAATGAAATCACTAAGGAGGTTAGCGCCCCTAGAATGGCTCGAAATGTCAGATATTGAAATACCCTAAAGCCACCATCAAAAGTCATTAAATAATCTGCAAAATAAAGTAACATTTCTTCAGTTCCTGAAATTTTCAACCAAAGCTGCAGCTACATTTTCCATATGCTGCGCTCTCGATCCTTTAATTAGAATGGTCTCATCGCCTTGTAATTCTTGTTGTAATGCGGCAATTAAATCTTGCTGTGTCTCAAAAAATGTTCCACCCTCCCCAAAAGCTTGCACAGTTCTTTTACTGTCAGCCCCAACGGCCATGAGTCTTATAACGCCACTCATTTTAATTAGCCCTGCGATTTCTTCATGAATCTTCAAGCTTTCAGCACCTAGCTCTCCAAACGCCCCTAAAACCAACCAAGGTTTACCACCAATGTTAGCAAGCACATCAAGACCTGCTTTTAATGAAGTTGAGTTACCGTTATAGGTATCATCAATGACAATATTACCCAATCTACTAACTAAGGGCTGTAATCTACCTGTTACGGGCTTGATACTTTCAAGACCTTGTTTAATTGTTTGCAAGTCTATATTTAGCGCTATACATGCCGCTGCTGAAGCCAAAGCATTAAGAACATTATGCTGTCCTGCCAACTGTAAATTAATATCTGTTGAACCTAGGGGCGTTACTAAGGTGAATTTAGTAAAAAATGAGTTATCACTGAGAGTTGTCTTAACTGATATTGCTGTTATGTCAGCCGTATTTTTTAAGCCAAATGAGAGAATCTGTTTTTTTCCAGCAACTAATTTCCAATAGTCAAAATAGTCGTCATCATGGTTAATAACAGCAACACCATCAACTCTAAGGGTCTCAATAATTTCACCTTTTGCTTTGGCAACACCCTGGAGACTAATAAAACCCTCTAAATGAGCAGCACCTGCATTAGTAATAATTACCACATCAGCATCTACATATTGACTTGTATAAGCAATTTCACCCGCATGATTCGCACCCATTTCAATGACTGCATATCGATGCTGTTCATTAAGTTTCAATAAGGTTAAAGGCACGCCAATATCATTATTTAAATTCCCTTGCGTAAATAAGACAGGCGCATTTGTGCCCAGTATTGCCGCTACCATTTCTTTGGTCGTAGTTTTACCATTACTACCTGTAATACCTACAACAGATAAAACTTCGCTACCGGATCTTGACAGTAAATGGCGCCACTCGCCAGCTATTTCAGCCAGGGCTATTCGAGAATCCTTTACGATAATATGCGCCAGTTCTGTTTTAACCCCTTCATGTACAACAGCTGCGATTGCTCCCGCTTTTTGAGCATCATCAACAAACTCGTTACCGTCAAAATTATGCCCTTTGATCGCAATATAAAGTTGATCCGGTTTGATTGCTCGTGTGTCTATACTGACAGATGTGAAAGACACATCTTTCCCGATGAGTTTTCCTCGTACAGATTTAGCGCAATCACTTAGCATCATCTTCATGCTTAACCTACTCTCATTTTTAATGCATCGATTACAACCTGACTGTCACTGAATGCCAGTTGTTCTCCATTAATTTCTTGATAACTTTCATGTCCTTTTCCTGCAACTAGGATGCAGTCATCATTAGAAGCTCTCGCTATTGCATTTTGAATTGCCAATGCCCTGTTTTGAATCACTTCCACGTTATTTTTATAATTACATTCGTTTGAAACACCAAATCCAGATAAAATATCCTTTACTATATCCTGACCATTTTCAAAGCGTGGATTGTCATCGGTAACTATAATGTGATCAGCCCAGTGTTCTGCAAATGCCCCCATTTGAGAACGTTTACCTTTGTCCCTGTTGCCCCCACAGCCAAATACCAGCCATAAATTCTGTTGGCAATGTTTTTTTAAGCTGGATAAAACTCTATTTAACGCATCAGGTGTATGTGCATAATCGACAAAAATCAATGGTTGACCATTACCGCCAAAACGCTCCATACGACCCTGAACGGGCTTTATCAACTGCAATTTATTAATTACATCTGTTATTGACACACCCATCGCCAACTGGACTGCGAGAACTGCCAATATGTTTTCGCTATTAAAGTCACCAAAAATAGGTACTTTTATATGCTGAATGGTATTTTGCCAGTGCATATCAAATTCAATACCATTCACTGTATGTAGAATATTTTTTGCATTTATACATTCACAGAAATCTTTAGTTTTACCTTGAATGCTGACACCCCAAATAGCAACTCCTTTTGGTATGGCTGCAATAATCTGTTCACTGTACATATCATCCAGATTGACTACTACAAAAGTCAGACCCGGCTTATTTAATAGTGTCAATTTGGCCTGCAGATAAGCTTCCATAGTTCCGTGATAATCCAAATGATCTCGACTAATATTTGTAAAAACGGCACCCTTAAAAATAACGCCATTAACTCTGTTCTGTGCTAACCCATGAGATGAAACTTCCATCGCTACTATATTTTTCTTCTCGGTTAATAACTCAGCTAATATCCTTTGATTTTCCAGAGCATCAGGTGTGGTATTAAAAGTTTTATTCAGTTTTCCCCATTCTCCCCAACCTAATGTACCGATTATTCCGCAATCGACTAACATTTGACTTAAAAACTGGCTGCAAGACGTTTTACCATTAGTTCCAGTGATACCAATTACAGTTAAAAATCTTGAGGGGTCTCCATAATAGCGGGCAGCTATTTCGCCCAATTTCAAATTTAAATTATCTATTTCAATTATTGGCAGATAATTGGTCTGTTCAGCCATCTTCTTACCACCACCCGCTGGATCAAAAATAACTGCAACAGCCCCCCGAGTAAGCGCTTGATCTATATGGGACAACCCATGCTGTATAGAGCCTGCCAAAGCGATAAATAAATTACCGGGTACTACTTCTTGACTATTTAGAGCTAGCCCCGTTACCGACTGATTGGCGAGCGCCTCCAAACTTGAATGTGATAAACTTATAAATCCATCTAATAAATCATTAAGTTTCATTAGCTGCGTATTAAGGGTTATTCTGTGTTAATAAAACAGGCATTGTTTCTTTCTGATCAGGAGCAACCTCTAATATTCTCAGTGCTCCCGCCATCACTTTAGAAAATACTGGGGCTGATACCAAACCACCGTAATACTGCCCTGCCGAAGGCTCATCAATCATAACAACAATAATTAAACGTGGATCATTAGCAGGTGCCATTCCCGCAAACACAGCAAAATAACTTTTCTCTGTGTAGCCTCCGGAACCCGCCTTTTTAACAGTTCCCGTTTTACCTGCTGCACTATAGCCATCTACTCTGGCTTCATAAGCGGTACCCTCTTTCGTGAGAACGGTTTCCATCATTTTTCTGACGCTTTTAGCATTTTTTGCTGAAAATACTCGAACCGCATCATCATCTTCCTCACGTTTTAGTAAGCTTACTGAATGTAAAACCCCATCATCTGCGAGCGCAGTATATGCTCTTGCAAGTTGCAGAGCTGAACCGCTCAGGCCATAACCAAACGATAGTGTCGCTCGATCAAATTCACGCCACCTTTTATAATCCAGCATTGATCCAGTCGCTTCCCCTGGAAAACCTGCGCCCGCTGAAACCCCAAAACCAAGACGGTGATAAATACCCCAAAGATATTTGGGCGGCATTTTTAATGCCATCATACTTACAGCAACATTACTGGATTTTTTTATGACATGTGTTAAATCCAAAGTACCGTAATTATGTACATCTTTAACCGTATTACGTCCGATCTGGTAAGTCCCTGACGTAACAAACATTGAGCTAGGTGTGACATAACCGCCATCTAACGCAGCAGCAACCACAAAAGGCTTAACCGTCGAGCCCGGCTCAAATACATCTGTAAGCGCTCTGTTCCTGTATAAACTTTCTTTTAAGTTACTTCTGGTATTTGGGTTAAAAGAAGGCTGGTTTACAGCAGCCAAAACCTCTCCATTTTTAGCATCCAATACCACTAATGCACCTGACTTTGCTTTATTCAAATCCACAGCTAACTTAAGCTCTCGATAAGCTAAATATTGAATACGCTGATCAATACTTAACTCAAGATTTCTTCCTGAAACAGGTTCTTTTATATTCTCTATATCTTCAATAATTCGTCGCTGCCCGTCTCTAATGACTCGCTTACTTCCTGTAGTACCCTTTAACAGGTTTTCATATCCAGACTCCATCCCTGCTTGGCCGATGTCATCAACATTTGTAAATCCAACTATATGAGCAGAGACACCACCGGTAGGATAAAAGCGTTTAAACTCACGCTCAAAATAGACGCCTTGAAGTTTTAATTCTTTAATTTTATCGCCAAGCTGGGGATTAACCCGACGAGCGATGTACAGAAATTGTCTATGTAAATCTTCTTTTATAAGCTCAGTCAGCTTACCGACAGGTAAATTCAATAGTTTTTCTACAACTCTAATTTGGTCTTCTTTTGCATGTTTAAGTTCTCTTGGATTTATCCAAATAGATTCAACTGGGGTACTGATTGCAAGAGGATCACCATTTCTGTCAATGATCATGCCCCTATATGCAGATACAGAGACATCATCTACCTGCCTCAAATCCCCTTGATGCTTAAGGAATTTTTTGCTTATAACTTGAAGATCAATAGCTCTCCCCACTAATAGCAGCATGCAAAACAACATAAAAATTAGCAAAAACTTTCTCCTTTCAGAAAAATTAGTTGTTAATCGCTTTGCCGTTTGTCTTGCTCGAAAATCTAACATTTACGGCTTTATATAAATTATTTTTTCTCGTAATGGCATTATTAGCTTTAATTCCTCCTGAGCCTTTAATTCCACTCGATTCTGTTCTGCCAACATCATTAATTCCAATTGCATCTGCCCCCATTGGATTTCATACTGATCCAGCGCCCTTTCTTGTTTCTGTATCTCAATAAACATTAATCGTGAATAGTATTTACTATAAATAACGGCTAAAGCAGTTAATAAAAGAACTATGCCTGCGAGACTTAAAAGCCGATTTGTGATCACTTAAATTTTCTCGGCTACTCGCATAACAGCACTCCTGGCCCTTGGGTTTTGCTTAATTTCTTGCGCATCCGCTTTTATGGCCTTATTTATTTTCTGTAAAATACCCTTTTGAATATCAACTTCCTTTATAGGCAATTTCCCAGGATTATGCTTGGCGCCTGACTCATCCCTAATAAAACGCTTTACGATCCTATCTTCCAAAGAATGGAAAGAAATAACAACCAATCGTCCACCTGATTTCAAAACCTGAGAGGACCGCTGTAGAGCATCTTTCAATTCGTCTAACTCCCTATTGATTTCAATGCGTATTGCTTGAAACGTTCGAGTTGCAGGGTGCTTGTGCCTCTCTTTAAATGGAATCACTTCTGTAATCAGATCTGCAAGCTGCTTAGTTGTTATAATCGGTGATGCGTCTCTTTTTTCTAAAATTGCACCAGCTATTCGACGCGCATATCTCTCTTCACCGTATTCAAACAAGATCTTAACCAGATGTGCCTCGTCAACACTCGCCAGCCAATGTGCTGCTGAAACATCAGAACTTGCATCCATTCTCATATCCAGAGGACCATCCCTTAAAAAACTGAAGCCTCGCTCTGGATTGTCAAGCTGAGGCGAAGAAACGCCTAAATCCATCAAAATTCCATCAATTTTTCCTACCATATTTGCATTTTCAACAATAGCTTCTATTTGTGAAAAACAACTATGTTTCAAAGCGACACGTGAATCTATCAACATGGCTTTTGCACATTCAGATTTAAATGCCTCAGCATCCCGATCTAAAGATATCAATCGGCCATTTGGGCCTAACAAATCTAAAATACCCTGACTATGCCCACCTCTTCCAAAGGTGCAATCTATATAAACACCATCTTCTTTAATGGCTAAGTATTGCAGCGCTTCTGCATACATAACGGGCAAGTGCTCCACTACCAAAACTCCCGTATTAGAAGGATAAAATACCTAATTCTTCAAGACCTTCACTATCATCTCCATCCAACCATTCTTTTTCTTTGGCTGTCCAAGCATCTTCATTCCATATTTCGAACTTATTAAGCTGCCCAACTAGAACAATTTTCTTATCCATAGTGGCAAATTTTCTGAGTTTTTCTGGCAATAACAACCGACCTTGTGCATCCATTTCACATTCAGAGGCATTTCCTATTACAAACCGCCTTAACTTGCCTGCCATTTTATTTAAAGTAGGCAATTTACTGATCGTTTGCTCGAGCTTTTCCCATTCAGGCAATGGATAAAGCCATAAGCAACCATTTTCACCAATACATCTCTCGTCCACGGCAACAGTTACAATCATTTGACGCTCGCAACAATCTTGCAATTCTTCTCGATATCGAGTTGGAATAGCAAGACGCCCTTTATCGTCTAAATTTATTGAACTGATTCCTCGGAACAAGGCTGACTCCAAATAACATCAAAAAAAACCACTTTACACCACTTTTTACCACTTAGATGGCACTATAGATTCCAATTTCCTCTGAGTCAAGGACGAATTTATATAAACTCTTTCTTTTTTGACAATGACTTACGTCACTTTTTAAGGGGGCTAATACATTGGAAAACATGGCAATATAAATTACATGTTTTATCATATGGTTAATTAACATATCTAAGAAAGTTAATTAACTATGAAGGGTGGTATTGCATTGATTCTAAAAAAGGAAAATAGAGTAACAAAGAAAATATTTGTCGCACTAGTTATCTTGTGACAGGTGGACAAACTAAATGATGCTGGTGATCATTAATCAGTAAGAATATAAGCGATAAATTAAAGAAAGAGTTAGCCTGTAAGCCGGGTTCTGTCGAGAACAGTCATTCATCTAGGCTACAAGTCACCCTGCAGCTCAAGCAATCTACCCAGGAACCGCGCGGGCCACGCGTCTGTCCCTCTATTTGATCTTGCTCCGGGTGGGGTTTACCATGCCACTTCTGTTACCAGTTGCGCGGTGCGCTCTTACCGCACCTTTTCACCCTTACCTGTCATAATAACAGGCGGTTTATTTTCTGCGGCACTTTCCGTAGGCTCACGCCTCCCAGGTGTTACCTGGCACCCTGCCCAGTGGAGCCCGGACTTTCCTCCGCTTTATCAGTTACGATAAAACAGCGACTGCTCAGCCAACTCTCTCAAGGATTAGTATACTGTATTCAGCATACCAACTCCAATTTTCCAATGGGATCAAAGATGATTTGAATTTAACTTAGCCCACTAAATTAATTTATATTCTTAATTTTTGAAAAAAGACTATCTTAAATTAAATTTTATTTGTTTGGCTGCCAATTGTAATTCCTCGATAAAATGCTGACTGTATAATGGTAAATAATTATGTCTTAAATAAGCTATTTTAGTTCTTGAGCTAGAAATGAGGTGAGACAAATTTCTTGATACTAAATCCATATCAGTTAATGGATCGTATGCCATTCCAGTAATAAGGCCCACACCTAAACCTAATCGAACATAGGTTTTTATCACATCAGAATCTGCCGCAGCTAAAACAATATCAAGCTCGAACTCCTTATTTTTAAAAGCGCTTTCAATATTAGATCTACCTGTATAGCCAAAGTTATAAGTTAGAATGGGGAATTGAGCAAGTCGCTCAAGAGAAATGTCACCTTGACTAAGTGGATGTTGCAGGGGAGCTACAAGCACATGATCCCAAGTGTAACAATTTTCAATAACAAGATCAGCGACCTCATCAACCTTTTCTGTACAAATAGCTATATCAGCTTTTCTTGCATGCAACTGATCTATCAGTTGTTCTGGTGAAGCTTGCACTATATAGATGCTAACACCAGGGTATTTCTCTCTAAACCGACTAATAGGTGTCGGTAAAAAATATTTGGCCTGCGCATGGGTAGTCGCAATGTGAAGAGTACCCTTATTACTATCAAGAAAGTCAGCGGCAATATTTTGAATATTAGTTTTAGCCCTCGTAATAACGGCAACTTCATCCATTATACGCACTCCAAGAGACGTCATACCTACCAGCTTTTTACCCTGCCGTTCAAATAAAGGTGAGCCCAGCTCGGCCTCAAAAAGATGTAATTGTCGACTCACAGCCGATTGAACAATGTGCATCTTTTCTGCAGCTTTTGAAAGATTCAATTCCGTTTCCTGAAGTATCCGTAGTAATTCAACTTGACTCATATTCATAACTTGGGATGATCCTTTATCAAAATTTAAACAACATCTTTTAAGCCATTGAAAAAATATATGTCACTAATAGGCTACGAAAAGGCGTCTTTGATCTAGCTCATTATTTCTCTAATAGACCCAACATACTGACTGAGACTCCAGTATTGATATCAAATCAAAATACTTAACCTACCAATAAATAGCCTTTACATTGTATCAAATCGACATCCAATACAGCTAAGAGAGTAATCACCCATCCAACTATCTAATAAGCTTGATACTCGATGCTAAAATTAAATTCTCTTTGACAAAACAAGACAACCAATCATATTATCTTGAAATAAAAAATATCCCAAAAAACAATCAACAAGGATGAAGATTGAACAATCATCCAAACCTATTAAGCAGTGTTGTGATAATTTATTGGGTGATTTTTTACACCCAAATGAGAATATAATATTTTAAGAAAATCAATAACTTTTAACCTAACCCTAGAGGTATTACCATGCCAAAATATATTATCGAACGTGAAATCCCCGGTGCTGGCTCATTAACTGATCAGGATCTGCAAGGCATATCACAAAAATCCTGCGGCATCCTGAATGAAATGGGACCAAAGATTCAATGGGTAGAAAGCTATGTGACCGATGATAAGGTCTACTGTATCTATATCGCACCTAATGAAGCCACAGTAAAAGCGCATGCTGAACAAGGTGGATTTCCTGCCAATCGTATTTCCCAAATTAAAACCATGATTGATCCAACTACTGCCGAAAGCTGAGCGTATCAATCCCAAATATCGGCATTATGAATCCTGGTATTTGTATAATTATAATTATAATTAATAGAGGAAATGAGGATGAAAAAAGCTCAAAAAAAAAATACACCATTTAGCCATTTATTGACCGCTTGTGCTTTTACAGCCTTAACACTTTCGCTCGGTGGCATTAATATAGCCACAGTAAAGGCTGATGAAACCTGCCAGTCACCTTACATGGCTAAAATTGTTGGGCAAGAAGATTTTGTTTATATTTGGACGTTAGGTGCCGAAGGTATAGGTGATGAACAAGATAAACTGGTCACTGTCGACGTAAATCCCAAATCACCAAAATATGGTAAGGTTATAAACAGTCTCTCAGTAGGCGGCCGCAATGAAGCGCATCACTCCGGCTATACTGATGATCGCCAGTATCTATGGGCAGGATCACTGGATACCAGTAAATTGTTTATTTTTGATGTTCATACTGATCCTGCAAAACCTAAGCTGACCAAAACCATAACTGATTTTGTATCAAAAAGTGGTGGCATAGTTGGTCCACACACTACTTATGCATTGCCAGGCCGTATGATTATAACTGGCTTATCTAATAATAAAGATCATGGGGGTCGTACCGCTGTCGTTGAATATACTAACGAAGGTGATTACATAGCAACTCACTGGACACCCACAGATAGCAATCTGGAAGGTGCAATTAAGAGCGGAAAGTACGCTGACGGTTACGGTTATGATTTAAGAGTTTTACCTAGGCGTAACCTAATGTTAACGTCATCATTTACTGGTTGGTCCAATTATATGATGGACTTTGGCAAGATGCTTAGCGACCCTGAAGCCATGAAACACTTTGGCAACACCGTTGTGCAATGGAATCTCCATACCAAACAACCTAAAAAAGTACTTGATGTGCCAGGAGCACCATTAGAAATTCGCTGTGCTTGGGGCGAGAATCATAATTACTGCTTTACCAGCACTGCACTCACTTCAAAAATATGGCTACTCTACGAAGACAAAGGTGGAGAATGGCAAGCTAAAGAAGTTGCTGATGTGGGCGAGCCCAGCAAAATTCCTTTACCTGTCGATATATCCATACAAAGTGATGATAAAATGCTCTGGGTAAACACCTTTATGGACGGCAAAACTCGTGCATTTGACATATCTGACCCCTTCAAACCCAAGCAAGTCTTTGAACAAAAAATTGGTGCACAAGTCAACATGGTTTCATCAAGTTGGGACGGTAAACGTTTATATTACACATCATCACTGTTAGCCAACTGGGATAAAAAGGGGGTTGATAATGAGCAATTCCTAAAAGCCTATAATTGGGACGGAAAACAATTGAAAGAACAGTTTTCGATAGACTTCACCAAAGAAAAATTAGGGCGTGCACACCAAATGGTTTTGAATGCGTATTCGATTTATAGCGCCAATGAGCCCGTAGCTTCTAAAAATCTGATTTCTAAAGTGGCGCCGAAATAATCACATAATTATCTTTTTCTAGTGAAAAGTCCCAGATGCATTATTAGCACCCAGGGACTTTTCCTTATAATCAAAACCCTTCTTACCTACTCATACAGACCTTCTTTTAGCTAACCCTCCCCGAAATTGGCTTAGTGAGCGTTTGTCCTTAATTTGAGAACCTCATAGTCAAAAAATTTTCTCTTTGTTAGTTTGATCCTGTTATATCCATTATTTAATAAACATTAATGTAACTCCAAATTAATCATAATTAAGTCTGACATCTAGACTTGAATGATTTTTTTTAATAACTAAGCTGTAGTAATTGAAACACAGCTTGTTATTTTGAGGATTCAAAACTATCCAATAATTTGGTTAATCTAAAATATTACCGATAGCCCACTCATAAAAAATACTAGATATTCTTCTTAGCACTTAGGTATAAAACCATATGATAACTGTTTTTAAAAATCTCTATCAATACCGTGAACTCATTACCGCACTCGCTTGGAAAAATATCGTACTTCGCTACAAACAAGCTTATTTAGGTATTTTATGGGCTGTTTTAAAACCCATTATGCTGATGTTAATATTTACCTTGGTCAGAAGTTTTGTAGGGATTGAAACCGGCAATATTCCCTACCCTATTCTTACTTTTGCGGCACTACTGCCTTGGGTATTCTTTCAGGAATCAGCTTCGGAAGGTGTTAGTAGTGTTACCTCCAATGCTAACTTAATCAAAAAAATATATTTCCCTCGCGAAGTGTTCCCCATCACCGCCATGGTCACAAAAATAGTTGAACTAATCATCAGTTTTTTTATTCTGGCAGGGATGATGTTTTACTACAAAATGATACCCTCACTTTATGTATTCTGGGTTCCAGTCATTATTTTCTATACCATGATCGTTGCCCTAACCATTAGTTTTTTTGGTGCGGCTATCAATGTTTATTATCGCGATATTTCTCAAGCACTACCAATAGCTTTATCGTTGTTAATGTATGGTTCACCGGTTATGTACCCGCTTAGCCTAGTACATCAAAAATTGATTGTAGAACAAGCTGCCGGAAAATGGTCAAATGAGTTTTATACTCTTTACATGCTCAACCCATTAGCCGGAATTATCGATAGCTTTCAACGAGTAATGTTAAAAGATTTACCGCCTGATTTTAATTCGCTTTATCCTGGCATTATCCTAACATTAGCTATACTTCCCTTTAGCTACCTCTTCTTTAAACGCGCAGAAAACTGGTTTGCAGATGTAATTTAACAAGCCTTTTGTATGCATTAAAACAGTCAAGCACTCTCTAAAATTAATCATATTCATAAAATAAGTCAGCCATGCCCATTATAGAAGTCCGCCACTTAACCAAAGAATACCAACTGGGCCATATCACCAGCCTTAAAGAAAATGTACTCAATACATTTAGGCATCTTGGCGGCAAACCTATACAAAAAAGAGAAAATTTTAAA
>CAIVQX010000128.1 GCA_903908165.1 uncultured Methylococcaceae bacterium
ATTTCAAACGTTGTAAATTGCTCTTCAATTGGCCATTCAGACACTTCAACCTCATCAACTCGTGCAGTGATCGGCCCTTTGTTACTCCATTCAATGAATGACTCAATGCTACTGTTATCAGCTTGTGCCATTATTTCAACTCGACCATCAACAAGATTCTTGGCATAGCCTTTAATACCCAACTGCTTAGCTTTTTTTTGTGCAAACAACCTAAAATAAACACCTTGCACACGACCTGAAATCAATAATTTAACACCACGTATCATTTGCTAATCTTCCAACAGTAATGAATTTTAGGATTGCGGGAAAAGTCTTCTGGAATGGTGCTGGCGCTAATATCTTCTATAGATAACTCGGATAATTCCAACAAATTCAGCTTAAAGCGCCTAAAATTGGTAGAGAAAAATAAAATACCCTGATTTGCTAATAGTGCAGTCGCATTTTTAATCAACTGCACGTGATCATTCTGAATATCAAACACATCATCCATTCTTTTTGAATTTGAAAAAGTAGGCGGATCAAGAAAGATTAAATCATACTGCCTCTTCTTTATTTCATTAGCTTCATTGCTTAACCATTCCAAACAATCAGCCTGAATAAACTCATGTTCACCGGCATTTTTATTCAATGCCATGTTCTTTTTAGCCCATTCAATATAGGTATTAGACATATCTACAGTGGTGGTCGAACTTGCACCACCCATTGCAGCATGCACCGTAGCACTGCCCGTATAGGCAAACAAATTTAAAAAACGTTTACCTTTAGCGAGTCGTTGAATCTCTAATCTGATGGGCCTATGGTCTAGAAACAAACCGGTATCTAAATAATCTTCAAAATTAACCAATAACTGACAACCGCCTTCTTCAACACAATGAAAACGCCCCTGCTCATCATGTTTCTCATATTGATCCGTGCTGCGTTGTTTCTTACGTATTTTTAGAGAAATCTGCGCACTATTAACATTCAACACCTGCGGTATTTCAGCCAGTAAACCTGCTAAACGCTGATCGGCTTTATGTTGATCAATGGTTTTAGGTGGCTCGTACTCTTGAACATTAATCCACGTTTGCTCGCCTTCATAAACATCAACTGCTACAGCATATTCGGGCAAATCGGCATCATAAATACGGTAGCAGGTAATGGCGTTTTGCTTAGCCCATTTAGACATTTTCTTAAAATTCTTTTTCAACCGATTAGCAAAATCAACTGCACCTACATTTACATTCTCTTTGGTTCCAGATGGCTCAAGCGATACTTCTGCACCCCCTACCTCAAGCTTTGCATTAATCCCCTCCTCTGCCTGCTTGCTTGTATTAATGGCAAGTACATTAGCAACCCGTTCCTCCTGATTTCTCGCTTTCGGAATAAAAAAGCTACTGTCTTCAATATTCAAGCGTAATAACTTACACTCCAACGCGCCATTAAAAAGCGTAATCGGTTTTTGCGAGCGTATGCCTAATCGAAACCCTAATTCTGGATTACTGATTATCATGGCGACTTTCCAACCGATAAAGTGCGCTTTTAAGACTTCGCCAAATTTTTTGTACAGCTCTGCCGTTTCCTGCTCATCACCCAAACGTTCGCCATAAGGAGGATTACAAATTAACAAACCTATTTTCCAGCTTTCTGCCGGTCTGGCATCGGCAATATCACGACGCTCGACATGAATTTTATTTTGCAATCCAGCATTGGCGACATGCACTAAGGCTGTATTAACCGTCTGTTTATTTTGATCAAAACCAACAATAATCGGGAGCTTTTCCAGCCCTATTTTTCTTCGCTGCAATGCGTCCATTCGTAATTTTTTCCAACACTCGGCATCATGTTTCTTCCAACCGATAAAACCAAAATAATCACGTAACAAACCCGGTGCATAATCTGCAGCAATCATGGCAGCCTCCAGCAACAAAGTGCCAGAACCACACATCGGATCAATCAATGAACCCTGTTGTTTGGCAATGTCCACCCAACCACAACGCAGCAACATGGCAGCAGCCAAATTCTCTTTCATCGGTGCTCGGATATTGACATCACGGTAACCTCTGCGATGTAAACTTTCACCTGACAAATCCAAACTCAGTTGCGCTTGCTCACCTTGTAAATACACATTAATTCGAATATTAGGACGTTCCGTATCAATACTGGGACGTTTTTGAAATTTATCCCGCATCTGATCAACAATAGCATCCTTTACTTTCAAAGCCCCAAAATGTGTATTATTGATCGCTTGAGAATTTTTTGCGCTAAACGATACGGCAAAGGTATCTTCAGGGTTGATATGTTCAAACCAATTTATTTGTTGTATGCCTTTATAAAGATCTTCTTGAGTTTTTACCTCAAAAGAACTCAATACCAATAAAACTCTATTCGCTGTTCGGGACCACAAACAGACCCGATAAGCAGTTTCCAAATCACCCTCAAATGCAACACCTGCCATTGTCGCCTTGATAGAGTGAATACCGAGTGATCTAAGCTCATCGGTAAGAATGGTTTCCATAGCCTTTGGCGTGGTGGCAAATAACTGAAAAGTGGACATAAAATAACAACGAATAGCGTAAGATAAAAATGGCTAGCAACAAACGGTAGCAAAGTGTTTCAACACATCATACCGGCTAATCCAACCCTTTTAATAATGACATAAATTGGCAAATAAAAAAGGCGTAAGGCACAGGCTGATTGCCTGATACCTTACGCCTTTTTAGAAAGAAATTATTGAATTTCGATCAGTTCAACATCAAATATCAACGTTGAATTTGGAGCAATTGAGCCACCAGCACCCTGCTCACCATAAGCAAGATCTGAAGGGATGTAAAAGCGATAGGTATCGCCTACTTTCATAAGTTGTACGCCTTCTGTCCAACCAGAAATAACCCTGTTTAAAGGGAATGATGTTGGTGAACCGCGACTATATGAGCTATCAAACTCGGCACCATCAATGGTTGTGCCTTTATAATGAACCGTTACGGTATCAGTTGCAGCAGGCGATTTTGTACCTGTGCCTTTTTTTATAACTTCATATTGCAAACCACTTGCTGTAGTCACAACGTTTGGTTTTTTAGCATTTTCTGCGAGGAAAGCGACACCAGCAGCTTTATTTTCCTCAGGTGAGATGGCGTTGGCCATTGAAAACATAGTAATTCCTATAAGAATAACAGTAATAGTTAAAAAAACTTGAGTTTGAATCTTTTTCACGGATTTGCCTTTTTTGTGTCATGAAAGCGCATAGTTTAGCAAAAAAATGGTTTCTTTTTTAATTCATTTTACAGCTTCCTAATTGCCGTTGAAAAATTTTAGCCCGATTAGCCACCTTATCAGCGACTCGCTTTAAGGTGGCATTTTTTTGATGCGTTTTACGCTTATAACCGTCATGGCCTTCGTGATAAGCCAAATATAAGTTTCTCGCATCCCATTTAGAAATACCCAATTTCTGATGACTGGTATTGCTATACCAACCAATAAAATCAATGGCATCCGAGAAATCATCGCGATCTGCAAACCACCCTCCCGCATCATCGAGATAGTCTTCCCACGTTCCATCGACTGCTTGCGCATAGCCATAAGCAGTAGTCGGTCTAAACCAAGGGATAAAGCCTAATAAGGTATCACGAGGCGGTTTTGCATCAGCGACAAAATGAGACTCTTGATGCATGATTGCCATCTGAACGTGAACAGGCACCCCCCATTTATCAGAAGAATCTTTTGCCTCATCATACCAATCGTCTTTTTCTTTGAATGTAGCACAGATATTGTCACCATTTTTGGGAGTGACTGCTGTGCAGGCAGCTAACGCCCACATAAAAATCAGCATTAAACGAAGCATCACGGCAACGCTTGCAGGTTTAAAAAAACGTTTATTGGACATTTAAGTAAAGCCATAACCACGAGCGTGGTCATATCAGCAATCGTCTAAAAAACGATCAAAAGCATCAGCCATAACAGGTAAAACACTGAGTAACCGATGATCCGAATCCAACATATGCAAGGTTGCTTGATGTTGCTGACAAAAGCGCCAACTATTTTCCGGTGGCACCACCTCGTCTTGCCAACCGTGAAACACCTCAATACGCTGACAATGAGGTGAAAATTCTGTGCGCTGATACCCCGGCAGATAAAAAGCCGGTGCGATTAAAAACAAGCCTTTTGGCTGAATAATCTCTGCAGCTACAGTTACAACATAAGCACCCATGCTAGAACCGACTAAAATAATAGCGTCATAGGCTGTTAAGTTCATCGCCAACAGTTGTTTAACACGCAGATCCGGATCATTACTGGCTTGGTAATCAGGACTGATGAAATGATAGCCATGCCGCTTAGCCACTTCTGCTAAGGCGTAGGCTTTTTCACCCCACGGAATACTGTCTTTACCATGATTATAGATAACTAGCTTTTGCATAGAGATAAACAACCTTACTGTAAAATGAAAAGACTAAATTATGTCAACATTGAGCCTATTGTAATGAACAAAGTAATAGACCATCAATTAAATTGTCATTACTCTGAACGGCAATTAATTCAATTACTGCAATTACAAACAACAACTGTATTTAAAACTGCACGCTATCAAGACTTAATAATTATTCAATAACATGGAATAATAACCAACAGCACGTCAACTTTTTATAAATCTTAAACTATTTCACTAAATATTATGGCGCAATATATTTATTCAATGAATCGGGTCGGCAAAATTGTCCCACCCAAAAAATACATCCTTAAAGACATCTCTTTGTCCTTTTTCCCGGGTGCTAAAATTGGCGTACTGGGTTTAAATGGCTCAGGTAAATCAACGCTTTTGCGTATCATGGCAGGTATTGACAAGGAAATTGAAGGTGAAGCGATACCGCAAAAAGGTATCAATATTGGCTACTTACCCCAAGAGCCTCAATTAGATCCCACTAAAACCGTACGGGGCAATGTTGAAGAAGCCGTTGCCGAGATTAAAAATGCCTTAGCGCAACTCGATGCCGTCTATGCTGCTTATGCTGACCCAGATGCCGATTTTGACAAACTGGCCGCTGATCAAGCAAAACTCGAAGATATCATCAATGCCTGTGATGGCCATAATCTGGATCGACGCTTAGAAGTTGCTGCTGATGCTTTGCGTTTACCTGATTGGGATGCCGATGTCACTAAACTGTCAGGCGGTGAAAAACGTCGTGTCGCCTTATGTCGCTTATTATTATCCAATCCAGACATGCTATTACTGGATGAGCCGACCAACCATTTGGACGCTGAATCAGTCGCTTGGCTAGAACGCTTCCTGCATGATTACCCCGGCACAGTGGTAGCAGTAACCCATGACCGTTACTTTCTGGACAACGTCGCGGGCTGGATATTGGAACTGGACAGAGGCTCCGGTATTCCATGGGAAGGCAATTACTCCAGCTGGTTAGAACAAAAGAGCAATCGCTTGTTGCAAGAAGAAAAACAAGAGTCTTCTCGCCAAAAAGCCATGAAAGACGAATTGGAATGGGTCCGCACCAATCCCAAAGGTCGCCATGCGAAAAGCAAAGCCCGTTTGGCACGTTTTGAGGAATTATCATCAACTGATGTGCAAAAACGTAATGAAACCCAAGAAATTTACATACCACCTGGCCCCCGTTTGGGCGATGTCGTCATTGAAGCCGACAACATTAACAAAGCCTTTGGCGACAAACTGTTAGTAAACGGCTTGAGCTTTAAACTTCCACCCGGTGGCATTGTCGGTATTATCGGGCCTAACGGTGCCGGTAAAACAACCCTGTTCAGAATGATGGCAGGTGCAGAACAACCTGACTCAGGCAGTTTAACCTTAGGGCAAACCGTTCAACTGGCTTATGTCGATCAATTACGGGATGACTTGGACCCCAAGAAAACCGTTTTTGAAGAAATTTCGGATGGGTTGGATATGATCACGGTCGGCAAATACGAAACACCATCGCGCGCTTATGTCGGTCGTTTTAACTTTAAGGGTGCCGACCAAGGCAAACGCATTGGCGATTTATCGGGTGGTGAACGTAATCGTGTCCATTTAGCCAAATTACTTAAAACCGGTGGCAATGTATTGTTACTTGATGAACCAACGAATGATCTA
>CAIVQX010000129.1 GCA_903908165.1 uncultured Methylococcaceae bacterium
TCAGTCATGTTAGTACCTAATGCGTTTATTGCTGATTAACTGCAACTACTATTTGCACCACAACAGCCTGATTTTGGTTTTTCTTCTACCAGAGCAATGCCTGTCCAATGGGATAGTTCGGCACGACTTGGATAACGCCCTGCCAAAGCAACCTCACCATCAACCAGAATCAAAGGTAAAGCATCTGCACCGGAGCGCTCAAGAAAAGCTTTTACAAGTGTATTTTCTGCAAACTCCATAGGTTGCTGTGCCAAATTAAAGCGCTCAATGTTAGCGCCGTTTTGCTTGGCCCAATCAACATCAGCAGAAAAGCCGACTAATGCTGATCAACATCCACACCACAAATGCCGGTACTGCAACATAAAGCAGGATCAAATACTTGAATACGGGCCATACGCTCTCTCCATAGTTAGGGTAACAAAGTACTTATACGATCCAATTCAATCTTTAATTGTTCGCGGTTGTTTTTTAACTCTTCTAGGGGCAGAGCTAAGAATTGCTCAATACGATAACGCAGGATGCCATAAGCAGTCATAAATGCAGCATCGATTTCTGCTTCTGACCCTTGTACATGCGCCGGATCTTCAACACCCCAATGGCTCCGAAGAACCGGACCTAGGTATGCAGGACAAGTTTCATTAGCCGCATTGCCACAGACACTTAGGACAATATCAGGTGTTACCGGTAAATCATTCCATGATTTGCTAAAGTAACCTTCTGTGGAGATACCTTCCCGCTCCAACAAAGCCAAAGAACGTGGATGAATCTTACCAGTAGGCTTACTTCCTGCGCTAAGAGCACGCCAACCTTCTGGAGCAAGATGATTAAAAGTCGCTTCACCGAGGACGGAGCGACAGGAGTTTCCAGTACAAAGAAATAATACATTCATAGTTAATAACTCAATGATAGTTTATAAACTGACATTAGCTTTTACAGCAATCTGCTGCCAAATCATTTTCAAAACATTGCTCAGGATTGCCTGTACAACATTCAGCCGTCAGATAAGCAATCAGTTCCTGCATGACCGCAAGATTGGCCCGATAACGTTGATATCGTCCCTCTTGAATAACACTCAGCAAACCAGCCTGTGTTAATGCTTTAAGATGGAAAGATAAATTGGTGGGTGGCAAGGCCAATAGAGTTGCTATTTCACCAGCGACTAAACCATTAGGCGCATTTTTCACCAATAGACGAAAGATATCCAGCCTAACACCTGAAGCCAGCGACTCAAATAATGTTGTTGCAAATTGTTTTTCCATAGAGCAACTATACAACAATTATTGAAATATTAAAATAATAATCATTAAACTTACTTAGAAATATTACCTTAAACTACACACTCGAATTCAAGAACCTCAGCAGAGGTTTTATCCTGCATAATGGATATATTAAAAAAGATCTGACAAAAAACCTCATGGACATTATCTTCAAAGAATACTGCAAAGTGATTTGGCAAAAAAAATGGTATTTTTTTATAGCCTTATTTGCCTTGGGCTGTTCCATGACCCTGGATTTATCAGCTCCCGTTTATTATAAAAATATTGCCAACGAATTAGCCTCGCCTTTCTCAGAAGCCACCCTTTATTCGCTATTAGATAATTTAAAGACGATTGCTTTTATCTACACCGGCGTTTGGTTTTCTTGGCGTTTACTTGAAATAGCGATCATTCCCCTCGATGGTGGCGGCATTAATTTATTGGAAAAGCGCTGCTTTGATATTCTCAAAAAACAAAAATATGCTTTTTTTGAGAATAGTTTTTCAGGTAGTTTAATCAAACAGGCCAATCGCTTCTCACGTTCATTTGAAACCATTATGGACTGGTTTTTATTCCAGTTTTTCATGAATATTGTGGCAGTGATTATTTCCTTTACGATCTTTTACCAACAACAACCAGAATTTGCCTATTACTTCCTACTCTGGGTTAGTCTTTTTATAACTTGGAATATTTCCTTCTCTCTTTGGAAAATGCGCTTTGATCGGGCAGTTGCTGAAGCGGATTCAATAGTGGGTGGCGTTTATTCAGATGCCATTAGCAATATTTTTATTGTTAAAAGCTTTGCCATGGAAACCCGGGAACAGGCACATGTCAATAAAGCATCCGATGTTGTTTATCAAAAGAAAAAAATAGCCTGGTTTTTCACCTTCTTATCCTTCGCCGTCCAAGGCATCATGACCTTTGGCATTGAATTATTATTGGTTTATATGATGATCCAAAAATGGACTCTCGGTCATTTTCAAGTGGGTGAATTTGTATTATTTCAGTCGATTATGATCATACTAATTCAACGTCTATGGGAGTTCGGCCGCAACATAAGAACTTTGTTTACCGCTTTGGCAGATGCTTCAGAAATGGCAGAAGTTTTTAGAAAAGCTGATCTTGAACAGGATACCGTTGACGCACTCCCCTTAACCATAAACAAAGGTGCCATAAATTTTAACCAACTCGGTTTTAGCTATAACCAAGAAAACACCAGACAAGCTTCTTTATTTAAAGATTTTAACCTGACAATTGAAGCCGGTGAAAAAATCGCTTTGGTCGGACAATCCGGCTCAGGTAAATCAACCTTAACCAAACTACTCTTTCGCTTCCTTGACCCTGAACAAGGCTCAATTAGCTTTGATGGTATTAATGCAAAAGCGTTTACCTTAGAATCTTTACGTAAACAAATATCCATGGTACCGCAACAACCTGATTTATTTCACCGCTCCATAAGGGATAACATTACCTTGGGTGCTGACATTTCTGAAGCAACCCTTATTAAAGTTGCCGAAAAATCGCACAGTCTTGAATTTATCAATTGTTTACCTGAGCAATTTAACACGATGGTAGGTGAACGGGGTGTCAAGCTATCTGGTGGAGAAAGACAACGCATTGCCATTGCCCGAGCTTTTCTTGAAGATGCGCCCATCGTAATATTAGATGAAGCAACTAGCGCCCTTGATTCACTAACTGAAAAACAACTACAACTTGCTATCTTTGAACTTATAAAAGATAAGACAGCTATTGTCATCGCACATCGCCTGTCTACCATCTTGAGCATGGATAGAATTATCGTCTTAGAAAAAGGTCGTATTATTGAACAAGGTTCTCATCACCAACTATTAACAAATAAAGGCAAATACTATGCTATGTGGCAACATCAAAGTGGTAGTTTTTTGGTTGAGTAATTAATTCGAGATCCCATTCCCACAATCTAAAAACAGCTTCTATAGCTTTTTGTTGATTCCCTAAACAATAAATAAATGGCAAATAGTGCCCCCTATTTGTAACAAAAGTTAATTACAAAAAAAAACAGCCCTTAAAAACTAACCCCTCGAAAGTTTTTTTTAAAAAATAGTGGCTTAACCTAAAATATCTATTGTTTTTTTTATTGAACACTATATATTGTGCCTGTAATTATAAAAAACACTATATATAGATATTTTACCTAAAATCATACGAATTCATAAAGTGTTGATTTTTTGTTACTTTCACTTATTTACTTTGACATTCAGGGACATACCTCATGCCAGCACAACTTCATGTTATCCCAAATACCGTGACAGAAATCCCATTTCAAGATGCTTCAATGGATATCTGGGATACCAAATATCGCTTAAAAAGCAAAGATGGCATAGCACTTGATGGGACTATTGATGAAACATATCAACGTGTTGCTAAAGCACTCTCTGAAGTTGAAAAAGGCAGTAAAAAGCAAGAACAGTATTATGCAGAGTTTCTTTGGGCTTTGCGCCAAGGCGTTATTCCAGCAGGGCGAATTATTTCCAATGCTGGTGCTTTAGCCCACAAACCAGCCACATCAACTATTAACTGTACGGTGTCAGGTACTATTGCCGATTCTATGGATGACATACTAGGTAAAGTACACGAAGCAGGACTAACACTTAAAGCAGGCTGTGGGATTGGTTATGAATTTTCAACACTGCGCCCCAAAGATGCTTATGTGTCAGGTGCTGGTGCTTATACTTCAGGCCCACTGTCATTTATGGATATCTATGACAAGATGTGTTTTACCGTGTCTTCTGCGGGTGGGCGACGAGGCGCACAAATGGCTACTTTTGATATTGGTCATCCTGATGTTGTTGATTTTATTCGCGCTAAACGTGAAGATGGTCGTTTAAGACAATTTAACTTATCGCTCTTAATTACCACCGAGTTTATGCAAGCGGTAAAAAATGACCAACCATGGCCGTTATCTTTTCCAGTCACCGAAAAAGAAGTCAAACTAGACAAACTGGATTTACAAAACAATAGCGAAATCATCTGGCGCGAATTGCCCAGTAAAGAAGGCTACGTTGTTAACAATGACGGACTGATTGCTTGTAAAGTTAGCAAAACAATCCCTGCACGCAGGTTATGGGACATCATCATGAGTTCTACTTATGATTATGCCGAACCAGGCTTTATCCTTATTGATAAAGTCAATGAAATGAATAATAACTGGTTTTGCGAGAAAATTCGTGCAACCAACCCTTGTGGAGAACAACCTTTACCGCCTTATGGTAGCTGCTTGTTAGGCTCAATTAATTTAACTCGTTTTGTCAAAAAACCCTTTACCAATGACGCCTATTTTGACTGGGATGCTTACCGCAAAACCATCAACATATTTACTCGTATGCTTGATAACGTTGTAGAAATCAATGGATTACCACTTCCTCAACAACGTGATGAAATTATAAGCAAACGTCGTCATGGCATGGGTTATTTAGGTCTAGGATCAACCGTTACTATGCTGGGCATGAAATACGGTGATTCATCTTCAGTAGATTTTACCGAAGAAGTCACCAAAGTTTTAGCCGTCGAAGGCTGGAAAGCCGCTTTATCGCTCGCTCAAGAGAAAGGCCCTGCGCCTATTATGTTACAACAATTTACTATCACTGGTGAAATGCTCCATAAACGTCCTGAAATGATTGCCGATGGTTATAAAGTAGGCGATCAAGTTCCAGGTAAACTGTTACTTGCAAAATATAGTCGCTACATGCAACAACTAGCTAAA
>CAIVQX010000130.1 GCA_903908165.1 uncultured Methylococcaceae bacterium
GGCAATTATTGATCGTGAACACCCATGCGCATGAAACACAAAAAGTGTTCACGATCAGATGCGGTTAGGTGTTCACGTTCGATAAGAATCAGTGTTCACGATGCTTAAGAATAGGTGTTCATGATGGGTGCGAATATGCAATCAGCAGAAAACGGGCAACCTGCAATATTTAGACATACCACCACAGGCATACAGCCTTATCCATAGTGGTGGTGAAAACAAAGGACGGGTATTCGCTACACTAAAATATTCCGCTTATATGAATGTCGAGTTATTGCGGTGGGCGATGTCGGCAGGGATAACCAAGCATGTAACCTTTCATTCAGCCCGCCATACATTCGCTGTCAGTCTTATAACGCAAGGCGTAGATATTTACACCATATCAAAGCTAATGGGACATACCGAGGTGAAAACAACACAGATTTATGCCGATGTAATCGACAGTGTCAGAAAAGATGCCATGTTTAAGATACCCGATATTGGGTTATAGAAACACTATATATAGTGTTTCACGTGTAACAATGACACTAAATGTGGTGTATTGAAAAATAATTTAAAATAATTATTCGTAATAAATTCAATAGCTTAATGTAATAATCTTGGTATATATAGCAAAAACACTCTGCAGTAAATACAACCAAAATATTTTTCATAGTAGACTAATGCTCAGTGTTGCTATTTACCGCGCACTAAAGAACCCCCACTAATCAAAATAATCTTCGCAGGACACATTGATTAGGAGGGGGCAATCCTAATCTTACATTTAAAGCATTGCCATAAACATATTAGCTGTCTATAACAGTTAACATTCTGATACACAAAGGTTTGCTTCGTCAAGCTATATGCAACTAAATAAACCTTATTGCCATAATGTAAACCAATATAAACCAAGCTAGACTTATTTTGTGGCACTGGCTTTATTTGTAATAAATACGAATAAGGTACGCAAGCATGACCTCAAAATTACCCGAAAAAGGCTTCTTAAGACAACCTCAAATAATTGGCGATAAGAAAGCCACTCCACCCGTACCAGCGTTAATCCCAGTGTGTGCAAATACTTGGCGTAATGGTATTAAGTCTGGCAGATATCCCAAGCCCGTAAGACTAAGCGCAAGGTGTGTCGCATGGCGTGTCGAAGATATCAGAGACCTGATAGCCAGCATGGAGTCAATCTGATGACTACCATTACACTCGAAACTCTAGCAGATCGCATTCAAATCCTTACTGATGCCATTCTCGCCAATAAGCAAACCCTTAACCTTAAAGAAGCGTCAGCGTTTACCGGCCTAGCAGAGAGTTACCTTTATAAGCTAACCAGTGCGCAGGAAATACCCCACTACAAGCCTCGAGGTAAAAAGATTTACTTTGATAGGACAGAGCTAGAGTTATGGCTTAAGACGGGCAGAGTAAAGACTAACAAGGCGATAGAGTCTGATGCGGTGAAAACTGTTTTGCGAGGTGCTTAATTATGGACAGATTAGCCACCACCCGCACAGCCAATACGGGCAGTATTCCAAGAAATCATCGTAATTTTACCACCAAGTTTACCGCCATGCTGATTAAAGTTAGTGAGTGGTTAAGATGTTTTGGGTGTGTTTTATGAATAATCATGAAGCTATAGAACAATTCCGTGATGCCATGCTTGATAGTATCGGTTACGCACCCAATCATATTATTGGTGATGGTGTTTTGCACCGCATCAAAGATGATAATGGTAAGCTAAACGGCGCGTATGTCCTACATTTAGACGGCAAGCCCGCTGGTTATTTTCAGTGTCATAAAAAAGGCATCAAGCAGACGTGGAAAATGGCAGGTAACTTTATACCGTTGTCAGCTATGCAACAAGCCATTGCAAAAGCAAAGTATCACCAAGAGGCAGAGCAACGCCAAAAGAATGAATTAGCAAAGCAAGCAGAGTCAGCACGAAAAGCTTTTCAAATCTGGAATACTGCCTTAGATGCTACAGACAGCCACCCTTATTTAATTGCTAAGCATATTGGTGCTAAAGGCTTAAGGATAGGTAGAGAAAATACGCTAATCATTCCTTTATACAATCCTGAACGACAGCTTGTAAATCTACAGTTCATATCCGAAACAGGCGGGAAACGCTTTCTATCTGGCGGTAAAAAGAAAGGGTGTTTCTATTGGCTGGGTGAGGAAGAGACGTCAGTTATTTTAATTTGTGAGGGTTTTGCTACAGGTGCAAGCCTGCATAATGATAGCAACCTACTAACCGTCATTGCTTTTGATGCTGGAAACCTAAAGGATGTGGCTATTGCCGTCAAAACCTTGTCACCAGAAAGTGAAATAATTATTTGCGGAGATAACGATGCCAGTGGTGTAGGGCAGACAAAAGCGATTGATGCTGCCTTAGCTATTGGGGGCAAGTATTTAATACCTGAAACGATGGGCCATGATTGGAATGATGCATTAACGGCGGTGATATTATGATTGCTGAATTAGTGAAAGTTGATACGCCTGATATACCCTCAGGTGACGAAAAAGTTATAAATGATGTTCACCAAGTTCAGCATGTTCACCCATTCAATATTGATGGTGCGATTGATGCCAATGCAGATGTATTTGAAACAGCCAAGCAGGTGATCGATCAAGCATTATGTGATTGCATTGATAATGCTGGTGTTCTGGGTAGCCCTGCATTTGAGTTGGCTATTAAAGCTATATCGAATAACAAAGCATTGTGGTTTGAATACCGTACGAAAATAAAAGCCGCAAAGCCCGCAGGCGTTTTAATGAGTGATATTGACAGTATGGCGGGTAATCAATCAGGGGATGTTGAAAAACAAGACTCAACAGCAGCAGAGTTGATAGAGATGGTTACTATCAAAGGAACTTTAAGTTTTGATAGTAAAGCGGATAAAGCTTTTGTATCCGTTTTGGTTAATGGTGTGATGAACACATTATCAATAGGCAGTAAGTCTTTTACAGATTGGCTAAGCTTTTCTTATTATAGTGACACGGGTAAGTCTCCAAGCGAATCGGCAATAAAGCAGGCTAATTTTGCCTTATCTGGCGTTGCTAAGTTTGATGGAACACAAGATCAAATATATTTAAGAGTAGCTGATAAAAACAATGGTCATTATATTTTCATTGGTGATGATGACAGGCAGGTGATAGAGGTACTACCAACAGGCTGGCGCGTTATTAATGAATCACCTATTAAATTTTGGATGCCGAGCGCAATGCAGGCTTTACCAATTCCAATACAAGGCGGTGATTTAAATTTGCTATGGGATTATGTAAATATACCGGAACAAGATCAATTACTCGTCCTTGCATGGATATTAGAATCGTTTAGAGCTAATACGCCATTTCCTATTTTGGCGTTAAATGGTACACAAGGCAGCGCAAAATCTTCGACACAAGATAAGATTAGGCAATTAATTGATAACAATTCAGTAAATCTTCGATGCGCACCGAAAACGGTTGAAGATGTTTTTGTGTCGGCTGGTTGTGGGTGGTTAGTCAGTTATGAGAATTTATCTCATGTATCACAGGCTATGCAAGATGCTTTTTGTACTTTAGCAACAGGCGGAGGTTTTGCAGCACGCAAACTTTACACCAACAACGAAGAAAATATTATTGATGTGAAGCGTCCCATTATTTGTAACTCAATACCTAGCGTTTTAACAGCTCAAGATGTAACAGATAGGACAATAACTCTAGAATTGCCGAGTATTGCTTACCGTGAAGAATCTGAAATAAATACAGCATGGGAAAAAGCCAAGCCAGTTATTTTTGGAGGCTTGATGGATTTATTCGTTAAGACGCTAGTAATGATGCCTAAAGTCACCTTGGTAAGTCCACCAAGAATGGCAGATTTTACTCGATTAGGCGAAGCAATGGCGCAAGCTTTAGGTCATAAGGCAAATACATTTGACAAACTTTACAAATCAAACCGATCAGAAGGTATTGGTCGCGCATTGGAATCATCCCCTGTTGCCGTGGCAGTTCGTGATCTTGTTGAAGAGCATAGCGGCGCATCATTAACGGTATTCACTGGAACTATGAAAGCACTGCTTGATAAGTTAGATAAATATAAACAAGAATCTCACACATGGCCTAAAAGTCCCCGTGGATTAGGTGATGTACTTCGGAGGCAACAGCTAGCCTTAGCTTCGCTAGGGATAAATATTGATATCAGTAAACCGAAGAAAGATGGTATCCACGTAAGCATACTTAAAACAAAAGGTGAATATGGTGAATATGGTGAATATGGTTTTAAAGATATTCACGCCAGAAGGTATATTGTTACACCCTTAGGATCAGTGGCTATTGATGATAGTGAGAACTATTAATGTCGGCATTGATGAAAATTAAAAATGCAGGTTTTGATGTTTCACTTAATGGAGATAATTTTAGGATAACGCCCGCCAGTTTTTTAAGCACACGCCAAAGAGAATTTTTAAAACTGCATAAAGCCGAAATCATTAACGAGTTGCAAGCTGAAACAATAGCAATACAAACAGAAGTTGATAATTTTGTTAGTTGCGCTGACTGTCTTCACTTCAAATGCAATAACTCACATGGCAAGGGCGGGGGTTATTGTCTTGTTGGCGGTGATTATGGTTTATGGAGTGAGACACAGCACCATTGTACAAAGTTTGATGCCAGAGTCGAGATTCAAGATTATGTCATTAAGGAAGGTGCTTTAACAGTCAATTGCTACACGCCCAATTGGCAATCTATTGAAGTTGAAGCCGGAGATCCAGAACATGCTTTATGGTTAGAAAGGGTGAACCCTTAGGGTAAGAGGTAATGTTAGGTTATGATTTAATACTAAAACAAGCAGGGCCAAGAAATGAGAGTTAAAAAGAAACCTCTGGTTAAAGACAGAACTCGTGTTCATGTTAATGCAGGAAAAGATGAAGATCAGGATGAAGCGATTAGTAAGACGCTATCCAGTCCAGAAACACAAGCAGCAATAACGATCCAGCAATTATCACCGTTACACGATGTAAATGCCTTAACCAAGATATTAGCCCAACAAACTGATGAAATAGCTAAAGGGAATATGTCTCGACCCGAAGCCATGTTAATGAGTCAGGCGCATACTTTGGATGAATTGTTTAATACATTGGCACGGCGAGCCGCGTTAAATATGGGTGAACACATGTCGGCGGCAGAAACTTATTTCCGATTGGCTCTCAAAGCACAATCTCAATGTAGAGCAACACTAGAAACGCTATCAGCCATCAAGAACCCACCTGTTATCTTTGCTAAGCAAGCTAATATTTCAGCAGGACATCAACAGATTAATAATGCTGTGTCTGAGCC
>CAIVQX010000131.1 GCA_903908165.1 uncultured Methylococcaceae bacterium
GACTGAACAAACTGACCAAGGTCGACGATCAGTCTTAAAAAGTACAATTGGCGTAACCCTGTCAGGAATGTTAGTTGGTTTTGGTGTTGGTACGCCTAATATTGCTTATGCAGATGCGCTAACAAAGGAGGAGCGTGATCGATTAACTCCTGACCAGATTATTGAAGGATTAAAAAAAGGAAATGCTCGTTTTCGTTCCGGAAAAATGCAAAAACATAACTATCTAGCTCAAAAAAAAGCCAGTGCAAATGGACAATATCCTTCTACAGTTATTCTAAGCTGCATGGATTCCCGCGCTCCTGCTGAAATTATTCTTGATGTCGGTATTGGTGAAACATTTAATGCCAGAGTTGCAGGAAATGTAGCAAATCAAGACTTAATTGGCAGTCTTGAATATGCCTGTGCAGCAGCAGGCACAAAAGTCATTGTTGTGATGGGGCATACTGGATGTGGAGCCATTAAAGGTGCAATTGATAATGTTGAAATGGGAAACCTAACAGGCCTTTTGAGTAAAATAAAGCCAGCTATAACCGCTACAAACTTTTCTGGGGAGAGAAGCAGTAAAAATGATGATTTCGTCAATGCCGTATCTAAAACAAATATACAACAAACAATAAGTGAAATACGTAAAGGAAGTGATTTGTTAACGTCTATGGAAAAAGATGGAAAAATTAAAATAGTCAGTGCAATGTACTATTTGAACGGTGGTAAGGTTGAATTTGATTAACCTATTATTTATAGAGGTTCAAACCTAATCTGATAGTTACTGATTTTTTAGATGTATCTGTCAGGTTAAGTTGGAGTTATACATTTTTTACATAGATTTGCTATCTTGTAATTTCATCTTAGAAAGATTTTAAAATCTGTCTTAATCTCACGGAGCTATTTAGCTCTGATTCTTATCATTAAATTCAACATCAAAAAAGTCGTATTGGATAGTAGTTGAAATCATACGATTTTCTGCATGCTTATGGTTGTAGTTATTTTACTGCTCTACTTTCTTATCTTTAAGTAGAAGTAGCTTACAAACTTTAACCTAAAATAAATTATAAATATTTTTCATAAATTTTATCAATCAGTTAAATTGAAAAATAGATACATACGACCTATCTAAATGCGAATATACATATCCAATGAAACGTATAATTGAATTAATTATAATTTTTATAATACATCAATTATCCATTACAAATATATAATTAATTACGCTAGTTAACTAAATAAGCAGGACTCAGCACCTTCCAAATTTGCGATAAAAGATGTTATTTCTATCTCTGCAGCTCATCAATTTAGATAGAATAAATTAATAACACTAATAGAATATAGAAAAATAATTTTTAACTTAAAATATTAACGCAATCCAGTGCGGCATCATCGAAATATAACTCTGATAAATCATATTCAGTATTATTAAAAATAAATCCACGAAATAGATTTATTATTTTTATAATATCAGATAGTTATAAATATTTCTAAGCGTAAACAATCTATTTCAGCACAACAAACACATCTATTTATTGAAACATATAATTGATTTAATTATAATAAACTAACTATATCAATTATCCATTACATAACCATGATTGACTATTTTGAATTGACCAATTACCCCAATGCCACACCGCTTAAACTTGATGGTATTAATTTAATAAGCACTCAACTGAAAACTGACGCCGATGGGAAAAATAGCCTCTTCTATTACTTAACCCCTGAAGCATGGGCGCACTCACTTGAACTTAAACGAGAACGCTACAATACATATCAACAACTATGTTTAGATGAAGAGTGGAAACTCATTGATGCCGCTGCTGCAGGAGCCACATATGCCAAAACTGTCTTAAGACTTAGAGCAGATAATGGTTATATATCCCCAACATCAAGAACAATAAGCACATCGACCGAAGGCTTACTGACATCTAATCCTGTTACTGGAGGGTTAGAATATACATACTTATCCGGCAAGCTTACCAACTGTAGTATCTGTAGTACTCCTATGCTTGTTAGGAATAATCGCTATCGCTACTGTAGTCCTAAATGCGCCAGCCAAGTGAAAAGCGAAAGGTTTGCTAGAGCAAACGCAAAGCGTAGTAAAAAAGAACGACAAAAAGGGATATGTTTTTGCTGTGGCAATACTTTCGTAAAGACTAGAAGTGATGCCAAATTCTGTTCAAACCGTTGTCGAGTAACCTCGCATAGAGCTAATAAATAGCCTGGCGGTTTCGCATTAATCAATAGGCCTCCATTTTATAGAAAACCCAAATAACTAAAGGATTAGTGAGCCTAGGCTATAGGCAAGCTCATCGGCGTTCAAATAAACCCACTTGGCCCGGAGTTACTAGAATTGAATGATGATGCTTGTATAAAGGGCAGCCATTTTCTTTTGTCTATAACTGAGATAATGAATTCGCAGGTCTGTAAAACTTATCACTCTAGTACTCTCTAACATTAATGTTGTTGAGAATTATTGATTGAATCTTGTACCATAACCACTCAATGAACCACGCACAAAAGGAATTGGTGTGGATTAATTAACATAATGCAGCGGGCTTTTTTAATGTGGGTGCAAAAAGAATTTATATTATCAGCAAAAAACCGAGGATTTCATCTAATTACAGATGAAATATTAAGGGCTATTCCAGAAGTAAATTCAATCGATTGTGGTTTATTGCACATCTTCATCAAACATACATCAGCATCGTTGACGATCAATGAAAATGCTGACCCGACCGTACGCCAAGACTTGGAAAGTTACTTCAATAAATTTGTACCTGAAAAAGCTCCTTATTACAGACATGATTATGAAGGTGACGACGACATGCCTGCTCACATAAAGAACTGTCTACTCGGTTGCAGTGTTAGTATACCAATTACGAATGGCGCCCTTAATTTAGGTATTTGGCAAGGCATTTACTTATGTGAGCATCGCAACCAAGGTGGGTATAGAAGTATCGTTGCCACAATTCAAGGACTACCTTCGAATAGAACATACTAGTTCAAGCCCCACATAAGCGTTACTATTTTTTTGAATAATTGTGGCTGACTTAAAGGTATTAATAAAATATTTTGAACGCCATCTATCATTATCAGAAAAAGGCCTACTCTCTAATTATTTCCAACCTGAGTCGGCTTTTTTCAAGACATAAGCAGCTACATTTTCGATGTCAGATGCACTAATAACACCCAATTTGCCAAAAGCTGGCATAGGGGACTTGCCGTTGGTTACTAACGAAATGATAGCTGCAGACGAGTTTCTATTATTGGTAGTTAAATCCTCTTTACTCAAGGATTTGGTCGGAGCGATAAGATTCATTCCATTAGCATGACAGCCTGCGCAATTTGCCGTGAATATTTTTTCACCTTTCTCTGTGTCTGCGGCCATGGAATAACTTGTAAAGCCGATGAGTGTTAAAGATATTACTGAAATAATTTTTTTCATTTATTTGATTCGAGGGTGTAAGAAATTTTGTGTAAATAGACATTTTGCAGGAAACTGTAATTTTCAGAAATGGAATAAAAATGACTACACAATCATTATTACCTAACGATTTAATTGATGCCCTATTA
>CAIVQX010000132.1 GCA_903908165.1 uncultured Methylococcaceae bacterium
CCTCATTCAAATCTGGATAGACTGACTCCCGATGAAGCCTATTATGGTTTGTTGTCACCATTAAAAAAAGCAGCTTAATACAATGACAGATATTCACTTATAAATTGATAATCTCTGTTTAAACAATTGGGGCCAGCTCTTAAATGAGAAAAATACCAAAACTTAATCTGGCTGACGTGACCACCCTATGGGAAGACCTGGAAGGGCAATTTATAATCGGTGAGTCCAACTTCGAAATCCCTCCTTCCTGGAAAAGCACCCCAATTGGCCTGCTTGATCAGATGCCAGGCGTCTATCTGTGCGGTACAGCTGCGGAAGTGGGGCGTTGTTTTTATTGAAAAGAAGGAGACTTGGAAAGTCCGATCATAGAAATACAAGAACTATTGAAAAGAATGGGGCTTCCAGCAATCGATAAAGTAGTACGAGAAGGAGAAAAGTGGTTAAGCGGCCTCCCAAAAGGCAATATAATGCAAGTACTTGATTATGCTTATCTTGAGCAAAGACTGGGGTGTTGGGGTGGGGTGGGAAGCTATGCAGACGTTCCGCTCAAGAGCGTACATCCATTTTCACAAAGAAGAATTTTTGAGTTAATGATGGCTTTGCCTGCGGACTTCCGATTTGGACAAGCATTATCGGAAAAAATTATCGCGTTGAAATGGCCGGAATTGTTAGATTTTCCTTTTAATGAACCAATAGGTCAAAAAATGAAAATATGGCGTAACTGGATAGAGCTTAAACGCAAGGGAAGATTTTTGTTGAGTCAAATTTTATCTAGGATACCGTTTTTTTTGCGTTTCAATCCGGGGAGATGACAAAACATGGACATAGTTCTTAGGTCGAATTAGCTTAGAACAGCATAAACTGACAAATACAAAGCTAACTTAACGTATATTAATTAACACGATTGGATCTGAGGAATTGATAATGCCTAATCAAAAGACTGTATTAGTTCATTTAGGCAGTGGCATGGGTAACATGCTCATGGCAACACCTATGATGGAGATGTTATCTCAAGGTGGCTATAAAGTTGACTTATGTCTGCAAGGTGAAACGCCAAAAGTTGATTCCTTATTCAAGCGTTGTCCACATATACGCACTGTCGCAGCAGAACAAACTCCATTTTTAAATCAGCAATACAATATATATATCTATGGTTTTGAAGTTACCGGTGAACCCATCCACTTTAAAAACTTTGATAATGCCATAGTTCTGCATCCTATGTGGGATTACAGCAAAGGTTGTGGTTTACATTCAGAAATAGAGCTTTATTCTAACCTCGCAAAGTTTATTGTTCCTGAAGTAGGCGTCGTCACACAAACAAGCTGTGTAGCATCTGAAAGAATTTTCGATGATATTACTGAAGATACCTGTGTTTTAATCCCCGGTGGAGGAATGCAGATGATTATTCGAAAATGGGCTAAATACGGAGAACTTGCCCAACAAATAAAAAATGTTGCAGTTGTTGGGTTACCTGCTGATTTGGATCATTCAAACCGTATTATTTTTCCTGACTGGTGCAAGAAAATATTTGGCAATACACTTAACTATCAAGGAAAAGCCTGGCATTTTGCCCGGTATTTTGCGGAGCGGCATGATGATGAAATGACTTTTCCTGGTCACGTTAAAAATTATATTGGCAAGCTATCACTGGAAGATACCGCCGCATTGATAAAGCAGGCAGGCTATGTCATAGGCAATGATTGTGGGGTAACCCATATGGCCGTAGCTTTAGGTAAACCGGTGTTTCCTATCTTGGGACCAACCAGTCGCCGTAAAGTATTCCCGGGGTTTCTTAAAAATGTTAGTATTATTTCAGAAAATTTTGATTGCCAACCTTGCCAGGAAAATACTAAATCCGGTGTTTGGCGTGAAGATAAATCCCAATGTTTCTGCCCATACTCTATCCGTTGTATGGAAGACATTTCTGTTGACAAGGTCTTAAATCATGTTACCGAAAAACTTAAAAGGGATATTAGGCTATAGTACGAACAATAACTTGTGTAACTTAAACAGCTCTCTACTATACCCCCAAACTCTCAAGACAGTATTTAGCTATTATTTTTGTAAAATGAATTAAAAATCACCTTTGATCAATTGTTGGGCTAATAAAGGTCCATCGCGCAAAGGTCTCAACATTACTAAAAATAAATTTCAAATCCCTACCATCTAAGTCTTAAGTTTATACTTAAGACTTAGATATCTTAACTTGAGTTGAAAAAACTCTACTACCAACTACTCTTCTAGAGGCTATGTTCATTTTTCTTAATTCTTCATTTAAGCAATTTCTCAGAAAATCAGCTATGCCTAATGGAAAATTATGTTAATAACCGAAATTATCCTCTAACAATCCTTGTATTTGTGGCTATATTCGAAAAACCAATTCAAATGATACCAAGTTAATCATTGAATTTTTGATGGTCGTTGCCAGTGATGTTTATGATTCTTTTATAATGGAATAATATTTACCCACAACATCTTATTGGCTATGAAAAATACTAGTGAAGTTTATAATTTTTTTTGGAAAAACATAAAAGAAATAATACATTCATTTGGCTATAAAATAGTCAAAATAAAAAAACAGAACTCTAAAAAGATAGCTACGCGTCTTGCTAAACAAAATAGGATTAGTGCAGCTGCATTTAATACTAATCACGGCGCTATATTAATCCGTAAAAATAAATACTTCTCTGTTCAAGTAGATGCCAGAGCGGGAATAAATCATTTACGTGAAGCACTGGAATGGTTGGTTAGAGAGTCAATTTCCTTAAATAGAACGCCTCTTGTTTTTATACCTCATTTCGATAGCTACCATAATTTTAATATCGAAGTTAATGCTACTTGGGACAAGTACATTGATTTAAATAATTTTAAAATCAGTGAGTTATCGCTAGAAACTGATACAACCATTCAGGCCGTCATGCAACATAATATTGTCGGTTTCGATGATTTATCGATGCTTTGTATAGAACGAGATCATGTTGTAACCGATAAAGAAAATGAAAAATTTGACCTAATTGTAAGACATAATCGAACTGGCCTAAAAATTGATTCTATTCATACGGGAATTAGGGGGATCCCGAATTATTCAGTTTCTTTTAAAACTTCTAATCGAGTTTTTGATACCTACAAAAAAGTAAGTAATAAGATACAAAATTATTGTGCTATACACGTAAGACGTGGGGATATGTTGAATATGGTCAATGCATATCCCAACCTAAATCAAGAAACGCAGCCAGACAAAATTAAGAGCATTATTTCTGAAGTTATATCTCCTAACTCCAAAGTTTATATACTTACCAACGAAAGAGATAAATCCTATTTCAATTCATTGAAAATAGATTACGAGGTATTACAATACTTCGACTTTCCAGAACTATTAGAATTGGTGGAATGTGAACAACCTGACAATTTTCTTTTATTTGAAGTAGAAAAATTGATATTTGAGAACGCTAAAATAAAAATTTATACCTTTACACATCCCGAAGGAGGCTCTCGGATAAGTTTGTCTAGTCATCTAGGATGGGCTTAAGCTCAAATTTTCGCGTCAATTTGATCAAAAAAACTAGTAGCCCCAACTTATTAAATGTAATTATTTTTGTAGATATAACTACATCATATGAATTAGATGCTTAGAAATAATCTATCTACTGACATTTTAAAAACATGAACAACTCTCAAAGATATCCCCTTATCTCCATCATTATGCCTTGTTATAATTCCGAAGCCTTTTTGGAAGAAACCATCAAAGGCGTTTTCCGTCAAACCTATCCTCATATTGAACTGATTATTGTTGATGATGGATCGACAGATCTGAGTCCTGCCATATTAAATGAGGCTTTAAAGAAAAATTCAGCACTAACAATTCTCAATCAAGAA
>CAIVQX010000133.1 GCA_903908165.1 uncultured Methylococcaceae bacterium
GGATATATAAGTTCTGCTTAGAATTTTATTTTTATGCGAGAGATTATCCGATGGTAAAGAAATATGCTTCAGTTAGTAAGTTGATGAACAAAAAAAATAAGACTAACTCTTGGTTAATTTTATTGTTGGCATTGAATTATAGTGGTTCTGTATGGGCTGATAATTTACCCAGTGCTGAAGAATTGAGTCAGCGACTCGGAATTTCGGAACAAAACATTTCAAACTTGAACAAAGGCGAAATTGTTTCTTTTGATGTGGCGGAAAGCGATGAGAAAGAATTAGCAGCAGGAGTAGCAATGTATTTGCCGGCAGCGCCAGCTAAAGTAATGGACGTTATTAAGAATAAAAACTTATTATCAATAGATGGCGAGATTACTTCAGAAGGAACTATTCCATCACAGGCAACGGCAGACGCTTTTAAAGGATTCGCATTCAAATCAGGTAATGAAGAAGGCGCTAAATTTTTGGCAGCACAACCAGGTAGTGAATTTAATTTATCGACAGAAGAGTTTCGAACTCTCCATTCTATTACCTCAGCAGGGGCGGATTCAGCAACACAAGCCTACAGAAATATATTATTACAACGTTGGCAAGCCTATCAAAAAAATGGACTGAAAGGTATTGCTCCCTATGATCGTGGGAATGGCACCGAAGCTAACCCTGGAGGCGAGCTTCAATTTGCTACGCAAGATAGTAAGATTTTGTCTGCTTATTTTCCAGAACTTTATAAAGCTTGGCTTAATTATCCTGTAGCGTTACCCAATGGGACAGCGGAGTCATTTATTTGGCGTAATCGTCAAGTCGAAAGCCGGCCAACGGCAATTTTATTGCATCGCGTTATTTATAGTGCGCAAACTGGTGAATTAGTTTTGTCTCGACAATTTTATGCTGGCCATTCTTATAACTCTAATCAACTGGTTATCGCTTGTTTGCCTTATCTTGATGGCTCACTGGTTTTCTACGCTAATCGAACTTTTACAGATCAAGTTGCTGGGTTTGGGAGTGGCTTAAAGCATTCTATTGGACAAAAACAAGCGAAAAGTGAAATAACTAAGTTGTTGAAGAATTTACATAGAATACTGAAAAAATAGATAGTTATAAATGACAAACTGAAGTTATCAAAAGTATTCGAAAGATAAATCTATATAACAAAGCAGTATGGATTTCCTGTGAGATTTTAAAAATATGGTGTGATGTAGCGTTTGTTTGGTCCGACAGCTACTGACCGTCTCAATGGCTGTAATAAAAAGGAACGCGCTTATCTTTCTTATGTATAGGTTGTTTAGACCTATAGCCATTGTATGTATAGTGGTTTTTTCTAACATTTTTAATGTAGTCTATGCCGGCTCTGAACAGCTCTTTGGGACTTGGGGTAATGTCTTTATTAAAGGACAATTCGCAAAGGATTCTAATTGGATTTATTACATGGATGTGTCGATAAGAAGCAGTCAAACGCACCAGAATTCAAATGGTGGACAAGGTTATGTCTTTGCAACTGCAGTTACACATGATGCGATTGGTTACCAATTTGATAAAATGAACTCCGTGTTAGTTGGGTACGCCTTCCAAGTTTCCGAAACACCTTATGCACGTACTGATACCTATGAAAATCGAACAACAATATTTAATTGTATACAAAACCCAATCATGGGGTACTTTCGAGAATCGCTCACGATTTGAACAAAGAACCATTATATCAGCACTATCGGGAACGGCCCTTCGATGACGACAGCAATCAAAATGGGTATATCCAGTCAGCTCCAACTGGTCATTTGTTACTTTTGATGAGTTTTTTGCCAATATGAATACTGTTAGTTGGGGGCCTACTGCTGGATTTGACCAGAACCGAGTGTTCGTTGGAGCGGGTTATAGGTTTGATAAAATGTACAGAACAGAATTTGGGTACATGAATCAATATATTAATAAAGGCTTGGTAACTGATTTAATTGACCATATCTTATCCTTGAATTTATATATTGATGTTTGATCGAGGATATCAGTTTCGATTAGTGAGAAAACCTATTGCCCTCAGTGACCCTATCTTTATCGGCTATGATCCACTGTTAATAGGTGTCGTAGTCGGGTTAGCAATAGAGATAACCCGACACATCGAACCTAAAATGTCGGGTTATGGCTATTACCTAACCTGACCAGTTAACTTGACTATTTTTTCGCAGGCAAATTCTCAATCGTTACTTTCTGAATCTTGCCGGTAAATTTATTATCGCCTTCTTTGTAATCTTCCGATACAGGGGTTTCGTGGTCAGCACCGACGTTAATACCTTCATCCATTGATTGCAAATAGGGATGGGTTTTTGGAATTTTACCCTCGGCTACTTGTTCACCATCCACAGACAATACGGCTGTGCCACCTGCACCTGCTTTGGCTTCATCGATAGAAAATTCGTATTTAATGACATGATGACCCGCTGTCAACGCTTTGGTAGCGGCGACATTGCTGCGCTCTAAGCCTAAATAGTTATACTGATGATGAGCGATGCCATCTTTCATATATAATGACCAACCACCAAAACGCCCACCCTGAGAAATAATCACGCCATTGCTAGAAGCATCGGCTAAATCGACATCGGCGGTGACAGTGTAAGAGTGATTTTTGGTATTAAGTGCCGCGCCTTCGTTGACGTTCATACCATCATACAGCGTTAAAGAGGTGCGTGTTCCCATCAAATCAGGTCTACCTGCTATTTCTGGGTTAAGACGCTCAAGCGAGCGATCATCAATTGGCAATACGTTGTATTTGACGGCTTCTTTCAAAAACACTTTCTGTAATTCTTGTAGCTTTTTTGGATTCGTTGCCGCTAAATCATTGGCTTCACTAAAGTCTTCGTTGACATTAAATAATTGCCAGACATCTTTATCCAATGTAGTGCGCGGTTGAAATTCCCATGCCGCTCTATGAATAGTACGCGCTACCCAGTCATCTTTATAAATAGCACGATTGCCCGTCATTTCAAAATATTGGGTGGTATGTTTGTTTGGTGCTTTTGCATCATTAAATGAGTACAACATACTCGTGCCTTCAATCGGTCTTTGGACTATGCCATTAACGACTTTAGGCGCCGGTATTTTAACGGCCTCATAAACTGTAGGAGCAATGTCTATCGCATGGCTAAACTGTGTGCGTATTTCATTTTTTGCTTGAATACCCTTAGGCCAATGCACCACCACACCATTGCGCGTACCACCAAAATCAGAAGCAACTTGTTTGGTATAGCTGAACGGTGCGTCGCCTGCCACTGCCCAACCAGCGGCATAATGTGGATAGGTGAACGGGCCACCTAATTTATCCATGTTTTTATAAACATCATCAAAGTTTTCACGGATACCATTTAACGCCGCTGTTTCATTAAACAGTCCCGTCATATTACCTTCGGCACTCGACCCATTGTCGCCAACAATATAAAAAACCAGCGTGTTGTCAAGTACACCCATGGCTTTCAAGGAATCCAGCAACCTGCCCACTTCATGATCGGTAAATTCAGCAAAGCCAGCAAATACCTCAAATTCATGTGCAAACAATTCTTTTTCTTTCGCCGATAAAGACTCCCAGTCTTTGATGGCTTCGGGTTTTGGCGCGAGCTTGGTGCCTTGGGGTACAATGCCCAATTCAATTTGCTTTGCCAGCGTTTGTTCACGCAGCTTATCCCAGCCCATATCGAACTTGCCTTTGTACTTTTCTATCCATTCTTTGGGCGCATGATGCGGAGCATGCGTTGCACCTGTGGCAAAATAGGTAAAGAACGGCTTATCCGGCGTTAAGGCTTGCTGTGCCTTAATCCAGCTAATTGCCTGATTCGTCATATCGGTGGTGAAGTGATAATTAGGCGTTCTAGGCGTTTCAATTCGCGTTACCCCGTCATAAATTGTTGGAGCCCACTGATTAGTTTCGCCACCAATGAAGCCGTAGAATTTATCAAAGCCCGAATGCGTAGGCCAACGATCATAACCGCCCGATACCGATACCTCCCACGGTGGTGTTTCATGATACTTACCAAACGCAGCGGTGCTGTAACCATTTTGACGCAACACTTCTGCCATCGGGGTAATAGTTTGCGGACGCATACCCGTATTACCTGGAAAGGCAGTGGCAATTTCAGCGATACCGCCCATATTATTACTGTGATGGTTATAACCAGTGAGTAAGGCTGTGCGTGTTGGTGAACACAAGGCTGTGGTATTAAAATTATTAAAGCGCAAGCCTTCACTTGCCAAACGATCGAGTACCGGTTCTTTAACGGGGCCACCAAACGCACTAGCTACTCCGAAGCCTTGGTCATCAATTAAAATCACCAATACATTGGGCGCACCCTCTGGTGCTTTCACCTGAAACCGAGGTGGTGCTTTTGCGTTGCGGGCATCAAGTATATTAATTGCAGGATAAGTAGGTTCTTTAATGGGTAGCTTTGAGCGGTCAAGTGAAACAAGCGCGGTTGATGGTGGTTTTGGCGTGGCGTGTGTTAGCGTAGCCATACAGCACAAAGTAGTCGCGGTTAAAACAACGAGCGGTTTTGATTTCATGAATAGTTTCCTTTTGTTGTTAAAAGTTAATTGCGACCCGACACATCGAAGCATAAACGTCGGGTTACGGCTATTGCCTAACTCGACCTGCAGAATTAGTTAGGTTACTTTCTTCGTCTTGATAATCAACTCTCAATATGAACTTGCAAGCCTCCATCGCGTATCGCTTGCTTTTGAAAACTGCACAATGGCGGATTTGCTTGCCCTGATTGTTCCAGTAGGGTAATGGATAACTGGCATTGGCAACGCTTGCAAAACCTAAAAATAACAAACATAAAATATTGCGATAGCTTGATGATTTATAAAGGCATAGTTGATTCATAGTGTTCTCTATGGGTTAATCTAACGATCTTGAGTTTATGGGTGTTAAACGGTTGAAAAATTCATCTCGCACCTTGCAATTGTTCTGACTCGATGACATGCAGTCCTGCGGATGCAGATAGACAGGCTTCAAGTAATGATTTTGCCACTTGTTGAACAGTTATTGTTTGATAGCGGTGGGGTAATAAGGATGCCAAATGCTTACCAAAAAACAGTCCGAAAGCTTCTAGGGGTCTGGCACTGGCGCGTGTGCCACCGATTAACAGTGAGGGCCTCGCTATTACCAACGACACAAAACCCATAGTGCCGAGGGCTTGTTCGGTCTCGCCTTTAACCTTTAGATAAAAAAGGCGAGAGGACGCATCCGCACCCAGCGAAGAGACGAAACCAAAAGTTGACGTTCCGGTACGCCGGACTAATTTGGCGGTAGCGAGAACATAGTCATGATCGACTCGGTAGAAACCCGCTTTAGATTTTGTCTGGCGCAAGGTCGTTCCCAGTGCGCAAAGTGTCAGATCGGTCTTCCACCAAGCAGCATCCTCGGGCAGTGCTTCAAAATCGACGAACGGATTGACAAGCTTGGCGTGTGGCGGCAGTGGTCGGCGCGTGGGCGCGACCACGCGGGATATTTCTGGGTGTTGCAAAGCGAGTTCGAGCAACGCTTGTCCAACTTGTCCGGTTGCACCCAAGACGAGTACCGTTTTCATGAGTTAACCGAGCCTATCGCGCAATAAGTCCGCGTGAGATACACCCAATTCTTTAGGCAAACCGAACATATACGCCAACCCGATGGCAAGATCACATAAACCTAACGGAACAGCAATCAAGCCTACATTACCAAATAGTCCCGCAGAAACAAGCACCAACGCGGCAATGAAGCGCAGCAGAGCTTCCCAATAGACAAACTTAGCGCGGCGGTGTAAGTCATGCGAAGATAAAATCAATACCGCACTGGTAAAGCCAAGAAATCCAGCGATTAACCAACCCCAAACAGGATCACAGATGTTCATGCCCACCCCCCGATAAAGCGGAGGAAACAATAGTAACAGAGCGAGAGCGGCGTTATAAACGCCAAACCAGAAAACATTGCCGGCAGCTGCGTAAACTTTGTCGAGATCAACCGTTCTGACGTAGCGTTGGTTGATGGCGTAGATTTTTGTGGGGCTGATTTTCATGGTGTTGTCCTTTCAGCGTTTAAAAAATAGTCAGTTTCTTAAAAATGAAAAAACTGCCTCCGCCGATTTCAAGCGGCGGGGACGGTTAGTGAATCAAACAATAATTACTTGGTTGGCGGTGTCTGCAATTGTTCCAACACCTGATCGATGCTGAAACTTGCTGCCTTTTGACGCGGAGGGAACTCTTTGAAAGTAGATAAGTAAGCACCTACATGCTTCTGAGCTGGCGTTAGTAGAAAGACATGATTTATATACCAGTCCCAATAGGTATTGGATGTAATGCTCGCTTTCTCGTAAGGGTCGGTACGCAGATTATAAAGCCATGGAATGCGTGTTTTTACGAACGGTTCGCCCCATAATGCTAGCGTACCTGGTTCTCGTTGTTGAGCAAATACCACTTTCCAGTTATCGTATCGCAACCCTGTCAAATCACCGTCATCAGAGAAATAGAAGAACTCTTCGCGGGGACTTTTAGGTACCTGTCCTGTCAAATAGGGAAGTTGATTGTAACCATCCAGATGCACTTTGTAGGTCTTTTTACCTGCTTTGTAGCCTTTTAGTAATTTTTCTTTTACATCAGTTACACCAGCAGCGGCTAACAAGGTCGGTGCCCAATCCAAATGTGAAACGATGTCATTGGATACCGTATTTGGTTTGATATGACCTGGCCAGCGAACCATTGCAGGAAC
>CAIVQX010000134.1 GCA_903908165.1 uncultured Methylococcaceae bacterium
CTATGTATTCGTATCATAAGTGCACGGGTTTTGTGAGGTGAAGCTTAATTTACATGCACTTATTTTAACATTTTTTAGCTATTAATTAATGCTTTCAATAGGTTATTGTTTATGAGTGAACTCTAATTAGACCTGTTATTTTTGGTTATTGATATGCTTGAACGACTGATTAACGTAAAGAATTTTCCCATTTACTAACCAGTGCAGAAGCAATACTGTTGCCAAACACATTAGTGGCACTGCGACCCATATCAAGCACTTGGTCAATACCCAGTAATAGTAATAATCCGGCCTCAGGAATATCAAACATAGATAGAGTTGAGGCGATTACTATTAGTGAAGCTTTTGGCACACCCGCTACGCCTTTACTGGTAAATAATAGAACAAGTAACATAATAAGTTGATCGCTTAACGTCATATCAATACCATAAGCCTGCGCAATGAACAAAACTGCGAAGGTCATATACATCATACTGCCATCAAGATTGAAGGAATAACCTAACGGTAAAACCAATCCACACACTTTTTCATCACAACCAAATCTTTCAAGTTGTTGTAACAGTTTGGGATAGGCACTTTCGCTACTTGCGGTACCAAAAGCCAGTAGCATTGGTTCTCGTATGTGATGTAGCAAAGACGTTACACGTTGACCTATAAATATATAGCCAGCAAACCCTAGTGAACAACAAAGAAGCAATAAGCCAAGATAAAATTCTCCAATAAACTTTCCATACGAAATCAAAATACCTATTCCCTGTTGTGCAATAATTGAAGCGATTGCTGCAAATATGGCCAGGGGTGCATAGTGCATTACATAACTGGTCACTTTTAGCATGATGTGGGATAGAGAATCTAGCAAATTTACAGTAGGTTTTGCTAAATCACCAATTGAAGCACAAGCTAGTCCGAAGAACATGGCAAATACTACAATTTGTAAAATATCATTACTGGCCATTGCTTGAATGATGCTTTTAGGAAATATATGAGCTACAAAATTACTTATTGTTGGATCGACATGAGCTATTCCAGTATCAGTTCCTATTGCTGGTAAAGTCATATGTAATGAACTTCCTGGTTCAAAAACATTGACTAAGATCATTCCTAATAACAAACTGAATAATGAAGCTGTAAAAAACCACAATAAAGCTTTTATGCCAATTCGCCCCACTGTTTTTATATCTCCCATTTTTCCCATACCAACTACTAAAGTTGAAAACACAAGAGGGGCAATGATCATTTTAATTAATCGTAGGAAAATATCAGTTAAAGCAGAAAAACAATCAATGATTTTGATTAGTGTAGAATTTGATGATGATAAATCTGAATTGGCTAGTGTCAAATTGAGTAACTCCCCAACAAGAATACCCATTAATATGGCTATCACTACATAAAAAGTTGGGTGATTTCTGTGCTTATATTGACGCTGTGCATGGATCATATGTCAAATTTGTAAAAAATTGTTAATTGAGCCAGTTTCATAGGAATGAATCCTGATAAGCTTTATTAAATTAAGATCAAGATTGAATTAAAATACTTGGCAATCATTGCAGTTGTTTTTACTAAAATATATATTTTTTTTTTGATATTTAAAATAAATTACATGTAAAAATTTGTTGCTTACTTACAAAATCAACTTATTAACTGTATGAGTTTTAATTCAATTTTTTGAAATAAGGGATGCATATAATTAGTCCATTAGAACCTTAAAATTAAGGGGCTTCCAGGTTTGTTGTAAAATTACAACGATCCATTTTTACCACATAATATTGCTTATAACCAACAAATATTTACTTGTTTTCGTTATTTAAATCATTGATTATTAGCCACGCTTTTAAATAACTTAATTGGAAATAAAATGAAAATTATCAAATCAATGATTGTATTTGCTTCACTATTTGCAATAGCAGGAGCCGCTTTTTTACAGCTATTATTGCTGGTAACAAATAGATTATTTACTAAACATCATTACCAAGCGCTGTAAACTCAATACTTAATAACAGATAACAGCAAATAACCTGTAGAGATTTAGTAAGTCCCTTTTTATGATGGCTATATTTTATTTACCTGAAACTTAATCTTCCAATGTTTTGTTATAGACAGTCAGATAATCATGAACCATCCTATCAAGACTAAATATTGATTCACACCTAGCTCTACCAGCTCTTCCGTGTGCTATCAATAAGTCAGGGTGGTATAAATAGTGTTCAAATACAGTTGCCATTGATATAGGGTTTTCTTTGGGGACCAAATATCCTGTATGGTTATCAATAACCAATTCTGGGTTTCCTCCTACATTTGAAGCGACAATCGGCAATTGAGTTGCCATGGCTTCAAGAATAGTATTTGAAATGCCTTCGTTAATAGATGGCAATACGAATAAATCCAGAGTTTGCATTAAATCAGCTATATCATTTCTTTCACCAGCGAACCATATTAGATCATTTACGCCGGCATCGTAACTTATTTTTTTTAGCATTTTTTCTAAAACACCAGCGCCAACTACGACGAGCCTAGCTTTATTTCTAACTATGGGCTTGTGCTTAATTAGATGGATAAAGGCATTAACCAGTGTTGTTTGGTCTTTTATTGGATCTAGTCTGCCAACAGTACCAATTAACAGTAAATCGGGTGAACGAAAGTTCTCCGGTAATAGCTCTACTGGTTTGATAGTTCTGCACTTAAATTGCTTGAGATCAACACCATTATAGAGTTGAGATATTTTTCTTTCAGGTACCTTTATTTGTGTTATCAACCAACTTTCAAGATCTTTGGACATTGGTATATAACGCTTAATGAGTGGTCGGTACAATTGGCGCAATAAAACATAACGTGGATTTGTGCCCTCAACATCATCAATATCCCTGCCGTGTTCACCATGTATCCTATGTTTTATACCCGCAAAAAACGCTGGAAGTTGGGCTTCTAAGGCAGATAAGTTTCGCGTGTGTATTATGTCTGGCTTTATGTTTCGCAATAATTTCCATAAACGAATATATACAGCCAAATCTTGCCCAGGCTTTTTATGTAAACAGTAAATCTCTACATCAACATTTGTAATTCTGGAGCGAAAATGTGTATAGTCAGTCATGCAAATGACAGCATGCCGATATTTTTCTGTTGGCATTGAGTTGATTAAATTTACAACGCCATTTTCTAACCCCCCAGTGCCCAAACGAAATAAGACATGTGCAATTAAGGGTCTATATTGAGATGCAGTTGTCATTATCAAGTTAGTAAAGGTGTGTATGTAAGACAAAATGGCTTAAGTGTTTGCCCCTGAGAGTTATTCAATTGTGATAACCAATATTTTAAAGTTGCATTCTCTAATAAATGTTTGGTGAACAGACAGGCTTGCTCCAGATTTAGTTGTGCTTGTATGCTTAAATCTTCGCCAAGTGCAATTTTTTGTGCTTTTATAGTTAATAAAAAACAAGGAGGTGGTGTTTGTTTTATGATTGTTTGATAGACATTCAAAATAGCGGATGGGCTCATTGCATGGGTGCTGTAACTGATGTCTCTGCTTGCTTGTAATTTTATAAAATTATAGGCATCGATATCAGCAACAGAAGCATCTATGAATAAAACAAGTGATCGGTTCTTAATATCCAACGCATGTTCAATTTGTAACTGAAAATCACACAGTAATTCAACATAATCATGGTTACAGTGTTGTTCTACATAATCTAGGAGCTTTGGGCCTAAGGCATCATCGCCTCGACTAGGATTACCATAACCAAACAAGAGAACTGGTTTAATAGTCATGATTTATTTCTATCAATTTTCCCATTACTATGTTTGATTAACTTGTCGATAAGATCGCCTTCGGCATTAATCAATTCAATTTGTAATGGCATTTTCCCCATTGCGTGGGTTGCACAAGACAAGCAAGGATCATAAGCACGAATCGCTACTTCAAGATTATTTAATAAAGGTTCGGTTAATTCTTTGCCTGATAAATATTCTACAGCGACTTGTCTAACAGATTCATTCATCGCCATATTATTGCTGGTGGTAGAAACAATTAAATTGGCTTTGATAACAATATCATTTTCATCAACTTGATAGTGATGAAATAGAGTACCTCGCGGTGCTTCGATCACACCGACACCTTCATAACGTTTTTCACCCTGTGCTACAAGATTATTACCCATGATATCCGAGTCGTTAAGTAATAACTTAATACTTTCGGCACAATGCAAAGCTTCGATTAAACGTGCCCAATGGAAGGCTAGGGTGCTATGAACCATGGCTTCATTAGTGTGTGCTTTGAAATCCACACGGGCAGTTTCAGCTAGGGGTGTATTGATATAATCGCAATTGTTGACTCTGGCCAGCGGGCCAACACGATACCAGCCATCTTCTTTACCCATTGCCAAGAGATAAGGAAACTTCATGTAGGTCCATGAACGAACTTCCTCGTGTATGTAATCGTTATAATGACAATAATCGACATGGTCCATAATAATCTCACCATGAGGGTTTTTTGCACGAATGCCGCCATGGTATAGCTCTAAGCCCCCGTCAGGTTTTGTAAGGCAGAGATAATTAGATCGAATTGTCGCAAACTCATCATTATAGGGTAGGTTGGTGCAATGCACTTTTTTGATAAGTGCCACCGAAGCTAGCGCCCATTCAATAATAGGATCGATATCTTCTAATAAATAATCACGTTCAGTTTTGCTTAATGATTTATTCATGCCTCCTGGTATCGCACAAGTACCGTGGATACGTTTTCCAGAAACCATGCGTATAATTTCCTGCCCGTATTTACGCAACTTTACACCTTGTAAAGCGAGCTCTGGATAAGCTTCTATAACCGCAATAATAGATCGTTTACTGATTTCACTTTCGAATCCAAAAAGTAAGTCAGGGCTAGATAAATGAAAAAAATGTAAGGCATGAGACTGAAGTACCTGTCCAAAATGCAACAAGCGTCTCAATTTATCAGCAGTTATTGGGAGATTCTCTGGATCTATACCGACTAATTGATCAATGGCTTTTGCAGCAGCCAAATGATGACTAACTGGACAGATACCACATAAGCGTTGAACTAATACTGGCAGTTCCCAATAGGGACGGCCTTGGATGAAACGTTCAAAGCCCCGAAACTCGACTATATGAAGCCTAGCTTGCTGTATCTTATTATCGGCATCCAATAGTAAAGTAACTTTACCGTGCCCTTCGACACGCGAAACGGGATCAACCACTACACGTGTAAGCCCTTCTGTATTTTTTGCAGTTTCTAAAGACTCGTACATATTTATTCTCTTAAATGATAATAAAGCCACATAAATATAATCGAGTGGGTATAGTTAATTTTGGTATTGATTGCCACTTTTATTGATCTAGTTAGAATATTACGTTTATGTCAAATAACATTATTGTTAATCTAGCTAAAAGATAGCATATCATTAGGATGAAGGTTATTGTTTTTAGCTGAGTTAAGCAAAGGTATAGTTCATTTAATTTTTGTATCCGTAACCACTAACTTTAGTTTTTAAACTTCATCATTACTCATGATTTAGTAATAAATAGTTGATGAAAAAAATAAAATAGGGTTTGGGGTAGGGTTCTTCTTTCAAGGTGAAATGCCAACATTCCTTCGAATAAGGCTTAAGGCCCTGTTTCACCATTACTGTTTTTAATACAGTCGTTCGCTCGTTGCGTGACAGTCAAGTCAGCATACTCAGACCTAGTTTCGGATCAAAGAAATCAAAGGGTGTTCCCATTTTTAATTCTCGTGGTACGCCTTTGTTATTCATAGAAACTAAGGTCAGATCGAACGCGCTACCTCGTGATTGCTAGATTTTGATGCGATATTGCTTTTCTGGTAATATAAGACGCTAGATAGTTCAAATTTAGACTGTAATTTCAAATTGAAAAATATAGAAAATACGAATCTATTTACACAATTTTAAAATATTTACTACACCTTCTAAAATGGCTTTAAATAATATACATCGTTTATAATAGTAGTATATAGGGGTATTGCAAAATGAATCCCAACCTTGTAGAGTAAGTAGTGCACATAAAGTGCTCTTGCCAGCCCCAGAGACCCCTGATAGGAGGATGCAGTTCTCTTGCCCAATAGCAGCAGCATGTAATGTGAGAAAGTGATGGGACTCACCTGCAGAAACCTTTAAAAAATATTGGATGCAATGACTTAATGCCTCTGCTTGGTCTTGCCATTTTCTAAAGCCTTCAGTATTCTCGTTAAGGTATATAACGTCAGAATCAATAACAACCTCTAATTGCAAGCGTGAGTTAGATCTCGCATCCAAAAAGCCTTTTGTAATTGCGCTTAATCGACTTAAAAAAAGATGGTCATTTGATTCTTCACCTGTGCGAATAATAAGGCGAAATACATGCCCATTGATGCAATACGATTTATCAACCACAACTCTTGAGGTATTTGGAGGGTTTGTTTCTATTGTGCTAGGGATGTTTTGTAAATTTTCCGGAGATATGAAGTAGTTGTTTTCTTCATCCAATTTTAGCCATTTTTTTTCGCACCAATCCTTGAGGCATGCAGCTAGGTCGGCATGAATGTTGGAGGAGCAATTGTCAAATACAGTGTTTACTTGAAAAACAAGTTCATCGATTGTTTTTTTGCTTTCAACCAATAAGAGCCAAAGAACTGTTGCAGTAGGATTCCAGATATGAATCTCTGGCTCGGGAAATTTTGTAACCACCAGATGGCCTTCAAGTATCCACGCTCTGAGCGACGGCGACCTGAAGATTAATTGTAATGCGGGAATATTCGCCAAATTAGCTTGCGTGAGCTGGTTTGCTGTTGATAATTGCTAATGTTGCTGGAACTACATAAGCTGAAAACCTACCAATTTTTGCTAATGCCTTCCTGCGATCGTTGATTGCATTTAACGATTCAGAATTCTTATTTAAGTCTTCAGTTTCAATCGAAATTGAATCAACTAGTTCTTTCTTTTGCATATTACATGGTGTGAGTTTTGAGGAGTCGACGGAAGTATTTCTTGATCCTTTACGATTATCGATGCCTGACCATGAGCATCCTGAATTGGAAGAACGCTGGATTACTTTGGGAAATAACATAGCACAAAAACTGTAATTAGAGTTCGCTCAAAAACTCAGAAGCCAAGAATTCAAATAACCCTTCGTGATTAATCTGACAGGCGAAATAAAGATCCGTTTTGTCTTTTGTAACAAAAATTCGATGTACTTGTTGATACAATGCTGAACTATTGCAGGTACAAAAAAATGCCGGAGCAGTACCA
>CAIVQX010000135.1 GCA_903908165.1 uncultured Methylococcaceae bacterium
CCAGTCTCGTATATTTTTGCCATCACCATAGATGGGGATATTTTCACCGCTAATAGCTTTACGAATAATCGTAGGAATCAGCTTTTCATTGTGTTGCTTTGGGCCATAATTATTTGAGCAATTGGTGATCAAGGTATTCATGCCATAAGTATGATAATAACTGCGAACAATCATATCACTGCCCGCTTTACTAGCCGAATAAGGTGAATTAGGTGCGTAAGGGGTTTCTTCTGTAAACAACCCCGTTTCACCTAAGGTACCATAGACTTCATCGGTTGATATATGATGAAAACGACACGCTTCATAACCAGACTTAAAAACAAACGGCTTTTCCATCCAGTATTTATAAGCGACATCAATCAGGGTAAAGGTACCGTTTACATTGGTTTGGACAAACACACCGGGGTTTTTAATCGAGTTATCAACATGGCTCTCTGCGGCAAAATGGATCACGCCGCGGATATCATGCAAGTCAAATAAGCGTTCTAATAAAATCCGATCACAGATATCACCTTCTACAAACGTGTAGCGCTCATGACCTGCTACTTCTGCTAGATTTTCTAAGTTACCTGCATAGGTCAGTAAATCAAGATTAATAAGGTGATACTCAGGGTACTTCTCAAGAAAAAAGGGGACAAAATTACTGCCAATAAAACCGGCACAACCGGTGACTAAAATAGAACGCATGGTTATTTACCGTTTAAGCTGTTAAGACACTCTTTTAAACTGTCTTGCCAATAAGGAATGGTGATATCAAAATCGTGTTTAATTTTTGCTTTATTCAACACGCTGTAATGCGGGCGCTTTGCAGGTGTTGGGTAGTCTTTAGTTAGAATAGGCTTAAGCAAACAACCTATACCAGAATAATTAAAAATAGCTTTAGCAAAATCATACCAACTGCAAACGCCCTCATTACTGTAATGATAAATTTCTGTACCCGTTAAAGTTTCTAACTTAGGATGATGAACAATGCTAAGTATGACTGAGGCTAAATCCCGTGCTGAAGTGGGTGAGCCAATTTGGTCGTATATAATACCCAACTCAGATCGTTCTTTTCCTAAGCGCAGCATGGTCTTAACAAAGTTATTACCGAATTGAGAATACACCCAAGCCGAACGAATAATGATAGATTTGGGTGGATTAATCTTTAATAGAGCTTGCTCACCCGCTAACTTGCTAGCCCCATAAATGCCTTGTGGAGCAGTCGAGTCAGATTCTTGATAAGGTCGATAGTTTTCGCCAGCAAAAACATAATCCGTAGAGATATGAATCAAACTACACTGCTGATCCTTAGCTATCCTAGCTAAAGTTGCAACAGCAGTCGCATTAATAGCCTGAGCTAAATCAGGCTCTGTTTCAGCCTTATCCACTGCGGTGTAAGCAGCGCAATTAATAATCACGTCAAACTGTTTATCAGCAAACCACGACTTGATAGCGTTGCTGTCGTTTAAATCAACTTCTTGACGGGTTACAAAGGTAAAATTAAGCTCCGGATGATTGGGTGCGAGTTGTTGTAATTCAGAACCTAGTTGACCATTCGCTCCAGTGACTACTACAGATTTAATCTTTGCTTTAGGCATATAAACTTTGCCCACTAGTAAACACCTCTGCATTTGCCAATGTGGACTGCTGGGTGTCTTTAGCCGAAAGCTTTAAACGGTCTTTATCCACTAGCCAATTAATACCTAGCGCAGGATCATCAAAGGCAATGCCCCGATCATTTTCTGGCGAATAATAGTTATCCACTTTATAGGCAAAGATAGTTTCATCTTCTAACACCACAAAACCATGGGCAAAACCACGTGGCACCAGTAATTGACGTTTGTTTTGTTCTGATAACTCAACACTTACATGCAGGCCAAAGGTAGGACTGCCAGTTCTTATGTCTACCGCCACATCTAAAACCTTACCTTTAATCACCCGTACTAATTTAGTTTGAGCTGCAGGGGCTAACTGATAATGCAAGCCTCTTAAGACACCATAACCCGACTTGGACTCATTATCTTGAACAAAATTGATATTAAACCCCAAAAAATCATTGAGCTTATCTTGACGAAATGTCTCTACAAAATAACCGCGTTCATCACCCCATACTGCAGGCTCTATGATCACAACATCAGGAATAACTGTTCTTATAAACTTCATTTGTATGTAATTAATTTATTAACTATCTGAAAGCGGCCAAAATGTCATTGCAGCGCAGTAAGTATTGCGTATATTAATTTTTTTTATAAAAGTTGCGACGAGTTAATCTACTCAGCCTTTGAGATCCAACCCATTTCATGAGTAATCTATTGAATAGCTAAAACTTCTTAGACAGTTTTTTAACCCACTAACTAAATGTTGTTACTGCGAGGTTACACCCAACTATTGTTCCCCGTTAATTAATCGTGGACTAGGTTTGCTTAGTTAATCTTTATAACACAGTCAAATGATCACTACTTTCAGTCTGTACCAAATCACCACTACGTTGTAATACAAAATAACCTCGCTTTAAGGCCTCTCTTTTAGCAGAATCATTAATTTGAAATGAAGCAATAGCACCGTATTGTTTGTAGTTTTGATATATAGGAAACAGTTTTTTAAAGTTTTGCATCTTACGATCTAACTTATCCAAATCATTTTCATGGGCTTTATATTTAACTTCAACAATGCCGACAGCATCACCGTTAGTCATAATGATGTCGTATTCCTCTTCGGTTTTGCCACGTCTTTTATGACCATTCTTTTCAATATCATCAAAATGAATGCTACCCAAATGCGTATCATTAGCCAAACTATTAAAGAAAAACTCTTCGGCTACATCACCTTGGTTTTGTCCTATATTACCGTATAACTCGCCAAGTTTATCGAGCTTACGTATAGTCTCTTGTTGTGATACCGCCAAACTTGCCACCAGTGCTTTTAATTCATCGTCAGTCATATCTCCTCCCCCACTTTCAATTCTGAATAGTCTAAGATAGCAAAACATCATGTTCAGACATGTTAAGCAATTTAACATAACCCTCATCACAAGAAAGATTACAATCGTGTCTGATCCTATTGGCTTTAAAGCTAATGCCACATCCAACATTATGTAATAATATAAAATGTAATAATATAAACGAACGTCTGCCCCTTATTATTCGGCTGACGATTTAGACTGGAAAAACGCCTTAAGAATTAATGCAAGAGTTACTCCCAGTACCAAACCAACCACCCATTTGATAACGATTAATTCACGCGCTAATCGATTAACGTCGGTTTTTGTAGCAAGCTGAGAATCCATTGCTTCAGAAAATGCAGTCAC
>CAIVQX010000136.1 GCA_903908165.1 uncultured Methylococcaceae bacterium
AAAGGTGAATCCATGCGAAAAATGCAATCAGAATTGACGGATGGTGAACACTTAGCGTAAAAATACACCCAACCCAATGCGTGAATAAAGTAGGTGTTCACGATGATAAGAATGGGGGTTCATGATCGTAAGAATACGCAGTAAAGATGTTGGCGATTTTCGTGGGCGTTTATTAGAAATCAATCTTGTTAATTATTTTGCCCTAAAAAATGTTCCGCTGAGCTATGAAGTAAAGCAGAATGGAGTGACGGGTGATATTGATTTGCTATGGAGCACGAATGGTTTAAATGTCTACATTGAAGTTAAGCTATTAGGGCAAGATATTGACACTAAGCAAAATGAGGATAAGCAGCTACAAGACCATGGTTTCAGTATAAGTCGAATAACTGACGACACAAAGGATGTAAAGAGACTTCAATACACGATTATTGAAAAAGCCACACTCAAGAAATTTGAATACCCACCAGCTAAAAATAATATTAATCTGATCGCAATCGATGTATCAGAGCTTCAGGTTTGCACCGTAGACCTTGGAGATTGTTTATTGGCTACATTGGGATCAGAAGATGCCAGCATTTACTGTGGCGAGCCTTGTGCCAGAAGTCATGTTCTTGGATTGTTTGAACTTAATTCAAAGCCTGAGCATACTCATTGGGTAAGCCTTGTTGACGCTAAACTTGCAGGAACTCCACATCCACGTGACTACATTAATGGTGTAATTTTTTTATTCAGACAGCCAACAGAACAGGCAGCATTAAGCTACGAATTAAGGGCATGCATCGTTTGGAATCAAAATCTAATTAATACCAGTATGATTGAAAAAATCAATCTTGATTTCCACAAGATAGTTCCGTTCATTTCAATCGAAAAAAATAGACGCCATTGCTCGCCCATGTCATAACAAATAACAGACAGGGTAGCCAATGCTGTCGATAGATAATATATTCTTGTACTTCATTATTATCTGATTCAATAGATAGCTCTTTTTGACGTGCTGTTTTCTTGAGTTTTTTGCTTAATTCTCTGGATTTTTCTTTTTGTTGCCTTTTTTATAAATCAATTCCTTTTTGGATGCCTTGTGCGATCAGTTTTGTTTGTTCTTTGGTTTGTGCAGGTCGCTGTGTTCCCTTACTTATTTTTAGCGCTTCATCTTGAGTACGTCCATGATTGTAAATGGTGTTTGATCAAGATTCTAAAAATGATTTTAAGATTATTGACGAGCAATATCTAACAGATTTATAAAATGATAGTGTCGTAATTTCGGTTAAAAAGCTTGAGCTGATTCTTATCTCAAAACTTTGTAGGGGAACATATAGCCTGTGACTTTTAATGTCCAGCAGAAATACTAGTTTGTCTGATCACTTTAAAGATATTTATACAGCTCAACTTAGTTCACCCTAGAAGTCTTCGGAGACTTCAGCAGAACCAGTCCAACTGCAAAATCATTGTTTTACGATAATTGTATTTGGCTGTATTGTCCGTGGGTCAATCCAACTATTGGCTCCCTCTTGTATGGGAATCCATCCTACTCTCGCTAAATAAGCGCTGAGTCGTCGATTGGCGGACTCTACCATTAACGGTGTTTGAAGTTGTATTGCAACAATGCTCAAACAATTTAGTATGTAAGTGCCAATTCCTTGGTTACGAAATTCTCGATGCAATTCAATGCTCACAACAGTCAGTATTTTTTTACTCGTACAAAAATTGGATTCTTTGCCAAAGCGGATAAGTAAGTAACGGAATAGACAATCTCTTAGTTCTAGCTCGACTCCTCTTCTTGTCGAATAATCAGATGCAGCCCAATCAATGTATGCATATTCAAGTAATGTAAGCATATCATACCAGTTGCAAAAGTTGATATCCGGCTTTGAGCGACCAATGTGAATGCGCATATTCGGAAACCATCTGAAATCATATTGCCGTTTATTGAATTTCGAAGCTAAGGCAGATTGAACATCTCCTTTGTGAGTCATAATCAATTTTAACAATTCATCACGAGCAAAATTTAGGCTTTTAACGATTGTTTCTGAGTCGGGCATGTAAAGTTGGTTATGATTTGTATTGCTAGTCATCTTATTAATGCCTATGTAAAGGTGGATTTATTATTTTTAGTGCTGGTTTTAATTGATCACTGGATGAATAAAGTAACAACTTTGGCATACAGTCGGATAATACTAGAAAATGATCAATAAGATAATTGACGCCGAACAGTTATTCAACGGAAAGGTGGCTCCTCAGGTTGTTAGAGGTGAGAATTTGGGTATAAAGCAGATCGTTAACTACTGAAATCTGAAGTACTAAACCTAATAGCCATTTCTGATGGTTACATGATAGTGCTTCTCTAAGTTAGAAAGGCATACCATTTTTCTAGTAGTTGAAAATATTCATTATCTTCATTGGAAATTATGAGAGGTGTACTTTGAACTGCGAAGTTCATGACACTAAAATTGCATTGTTGGATATTTCTCCGTTATGAAGAAAACAATTTCTGGTTGGGTTTTGGATGAACAAATATTATTTTGCTTTTAACAAAAATAAATAATTAGATGGCGATAAAAGAGTAGTGGTAACAAGCTTTTATTAACTTAAATGTTGTGGGTTCTTGGGGTGATTTATTTTGAAATGGGACAGAATTGGGACAAAAAGTGTTTACATGACTCTTCAGCACAATAAAAAATGGCCTAGAGAATCATAAAAACTCTCTAAGCCATTGGTTTCTTTGCACAACTCGGAACCTATGTTTGGTACCGAGGGCCGGAATCGAACCGGCACGAAGTCACCCTCACCGGATTTTGAATCCGGCGCGTCTACCAGTTCCGCCACCCCGGCAAAGAATTCATATTATAAGAATACTTATGACTAAAAGCCAGTTTATTTTTAAAGGTGTGTTAATTGTCGTAACCTGATAATATTTCCAGCTATGAAAAAAAGTGATTTTAATTACCTGTTACCGAATGCATTAATTGCTCAAAAACCCTTAGCTGAGCGTGATGCAAGTCGCCTTTTGTGTATGAATCGAAATACGGGTGAAATTATTGATAGGCAGTTTTCTGATTTTATTGATTTAATTAATGAGCAAGATTTATTGGTTTTTAATGATACCAAGGTAATTCCTGCCAGATTGTTTGGTATTAAACACAGTGGAGGCAAAGTAGAGATTTTGATTGAACGAATACTTGATGATTATCATGCTATTGCTCATGTAAAAGCGAGTAAATCACCCAAGCCGGGTACTGTTCTTAAGCTTGAGCAAGGTTTTCAATGTCAAGTGCAGGGCAGGGAAGACGATTTATTTCAATTGGAATTTTTTGATTGCACAGTATTAGCGATATTGGAACAAATCGGCCATATTCCTTTGCCACCTTATATTACCCGTGCTGATGATGAGTCAGATTTGACCCGTTATCAAACTGTGTTTGCTAAAAAGGCTGGAGCTGTTGCAGCTCCAACTGCCGGTTTACATTTTGATTTAGCAATGATAGATAAAATTAGAGCTAAAGGTGCGGAAACAGTCTATGTGACTTTACATGTAGGAGGCGGTACCTTTCAACCGGTTCGAGTTGAAAATCTAGATGATCATATTATGCACAAAGAGTATTTTGCTGTGACATCGGCGACTGTTGACGCAGTTAAACTCGCTCGAGCAAGAGGTGGTCGTGTTATCGCTATTGGTACTACTGCAGTTAGGGCTTTGGAGTCAGCTTCTAAAGGTGGTGAGCTTGAAGCTGGATTTGGCGAAACTGATTTATTCATCACACCTGGATACGATTTTAAGTCAGTTGATGCGATGCTGACTAATTTTCATCTCCCCGAATCGACTTTATTGATGCTTGTCTCAGCTTTTGCAGGTTACGGTTCTATTATGAATGCCTATAATCATGCGATTGATGATTCTTATCGTTTTTTTAGTTACGGTGATGCGATGTTTTTAAGTTGAGTAAATTTCAGTAAACATCTCATTCATTCAATGAAAAATTAACAAACGAGTGATAAACTTGTAATCCAATATGTAAGTAATCTTCACAAATTATTCTTCGCTACTTCCTCATGGCTAATTCCCAGATACTTTCACCCAAAATTCCTCAAGCAAAAGATCAAGTTTTTAATTGGAAAGGTTTAGCTGGATGCGGAGATTCGTTGGCTTTGGCTTCTGCCATCAAGAATGAGAATAGGCTTTTTGTTATTGTTACAGCAGATAACCAAACAGCTTTAAGACTTGAACATGAGTTAGATTTTTTTTTACAAGGTGTTCATCCAATTTTGCATTTTCCAGATTGGGAAACATTACCTTATGATGTTTTTTCACCGCTACCGGAAATTATATCTGAACGTTTAAAAACGTTGGCTTTACTACCTCAGGTTAAGCGGGGTGCTTTGGTTGTTTCGGCAACTACCTTAATGCACTTTTTAGCACCAAGAGAACATGTTTTAGCGAATAGTTTTGTTATTAAAGTTGGCGATAATTTTAATCTAGAATTGAATAGACTTAAATTAGAGAGTGTTGGCTATCAATGTGTATCGCAAGTTTATCAGCATGCTGAATTTGCTATTAGGGGTGCTATTGTTGATTTATTTCCTATGGGTAGTAAGGTTCCATTCAGAATTGAATTATTTGATGATGAAATTGAATCTATCCGTACCTTCGATCCTGAAACTCAAAGATCGCTAGAAAAAATAACTCAGATTCAGTTATTTCCTGCTCGAGAGTTTCCGTTTACTGATGAATCCATCAAGCATTTTCGTCAGACATTTAGAACTACTTTTCCGGAGATATCTTTAAAGAACACCCTTTATACGGACGTTAGTAAGGGGGTTACTCCCAATGGCATAGAATACTATTTGCCACTTTTTGTAGAAAAGACGGCTACCTTGTTTGATTATTTACCTTCATCAGCAATATTAGTATTGCCAGATTCATTAAATAGTACTGCTCAAGTTTTTTATGCAGAAGCGAATGAGCGATTTGAACAACGAAAATATGAGATTGACCGGCCATTACTAAAACCTGATCAGCTATTTTTATCAGCAAAGGCAATGCTCGATAAGATTGCAAGTTTCTCGAGCATTACCTTAGAAAATAAGGAAGCAGTTGAAAGTATAGTTTTTAACTGTAATGAGTTGCCTGTTCTTATACTGGATAATAAATTAAGTGAGCCAGCTCTAGTACTTCAAGAGTTTATAAATACATTCGAGGGAAAAATTTTATTTGTTGCAGAATCAGCAGGCCGAAGAGAAGCCCTAATTGATAAATTAAGATCTTATAAGATATCTGTTAAACAGGTGGATGGCTGGCAAGAATTCTTAAATTCAGAGGTATCGCCTTGTGTGTTGGTGGCACCAATGGAATATGGGTTATATATAGATAACCCTGCCATTGCCATTATTACTGAAAGTCAGCTTTCTGGAGAGAAAGTATTACAACGCCGCAGAAGGCGAAAATCTGCAGCACACGAGTTGGAAAATATCGTTAATAATCTTAACGAGTTAACCATTGGCTCACCGGTTGTTCATCGAGATCATGGGATTGGCCGTTATTTGGGATTGCAAACCCTTGAGGTTGGGGGTATTACTTCAGAGTTTTTGATGTTGGAATATGCCAATAATGACAAATTGTATGTCCCAGTCTCAACCTTATATGTGATTGGTCGTTATACAGGGATGAGTGCCGAAAATGCACCTTTACATAAGTTGGGTGGAGATCAGTGGACTAAACTTAAGCAAAAGGCAATTGCACGTATCAGGGATGTTGCTGCTGAATTATTGGAAATTCATGCTAAACGAGCTATTAAACAAGGTCATGCTTTTGTTATTGATAATGCAGATTATCAAGTTTTCGCTGATGCTTTTCCCTTTGAAGAAACGCCCGATCAACAATCAGCCATCGAAGCAATACTTGAAGATATGGCAAGTCCACAACCGATGGATAGAGTTATTTGTGGTGATGTAGGTTTTGGTAAAACAGAAGTGTCTATGCGAGCGGCGTTTATAGCTGTTCAAAGCGGCAAGCAAGTAGCTGTATTAGTTCCAACTACCTTGTTGGCACAACAACATTACCAAAATTTTAGAGACCGTTTTGCTGACTGGCCCTTTCGTGTTGAAGTTATGTCACGCTTTGTAACACCTAAACAGCAAAAACAAATTACCGAAGAGTTAGCTGAAGGTAAAGTTGATATTGTAATCGGTACGCATACTCTTTTATCCAATGAATTAAAATTTAAGGAATTAGGCTTAGTAGTTATTGATGAAGAACATCGCTTCGGTGTTCGTCAAAAAGAGCATTTTAAAAAAATGCGTAGTGAGTTGGATTTTCTAACATTAACGGCAACGCCAATCCCAAGAACTTTAAATATGGCGATGGCCGGTTTGCGTGATATTTCCATTATCGCCAGTCCACCGCCTAACCGTCATGCAATTAAAACTTTTATTACAGAATGGATAGATTCACAAGTTAAGGAAGCTTGTTTACGTGAAATTAAACGTGGTGGTCAAGTGTTTTTTCTCCATAATGAAGTTAAAACTATGGAAAAAATGGCGAGGGAGCTGGCTGCATTAATTCCTGAAGCACGTATTGAAATAGCGCATGGACAATTGCCGGAACGTGAATTGGAACGTATTATGTTGGATTTTTATCATCAGCGATTTAATTTGTTGTTATGTTCCACCATTATCGAAAGTGGCATTGATATCCCTAGTGCTAATACTATTATTATCGATCGAGCTGATAAATTAGGTTTAGCGCAATTACATCAATTACGTGGTCGTGTGGGGCGCTCTCATCATCGTGCTTATGCCTATTTTATTGTTCCACCCAAATCGTTAATGAGTAAGGATGCTATGAAGCGATTGCAAGCGGTTGAAGCCTCTGGTGATTTAGGCGCGGGTTTCATGCTGTCATCTCATGATTTGGAAATTCGAGGAGCAGGTGAGTTGCTCGGTGATGATCAAAGTGGACAAATTCAGGAAATTGGTTTTACCTTATACACCGAATTATTAGATCGTGCCGTTAACGCTTTAAAGTCAGGTAAGCAACCAGAGCTTGATACACCAATGGATAGAGGTGCAGAAGTTGATCTGCAAGCTCCAGCACTCATTCCAGAAGATTATTTACCTGATATTCATGCACGATTAGTGTTGTATAAGCGAATATCAAGTACCGATACTCAAGACGAATTACGTGAATTACAGGTGGAAATGATAGATCGTTTTGGGTTATTACCAGAGCCAGTTAAAACACTATTCAGTGTGACGGCGTTAAAGCAAAACGCCGAAAAATTAGGCATTAAAAAAATTGAGGCCAATGCAGGAGGCGGGCGAATTATTTTTGGTTCAGAACCTAAAATTAATGCTGAGCAATTAATTAATTTAATTCAAACACAGGCACAGTTTTATAAATTTGATGGTGCTGATAAATTACGATTTATAAAATCATTTGAAACGACAGAAGAAAAGTTAGCGTTTATTAGTGAGTTAATGAATAAACTGTCAATGACAGAAAGTGGTGAAAAATAGTAAAGATTTGTGCTGATACCTTGGGATTCGCTTAATACCTTTTTTGTCTTTCAGATTACTAAGTTTTGGCTATACTAAACAGGTATTACTACTGAGTAGTTGTCTTGCTATGAAACGGTCCAATCCCGTCAGATTAAAATATTTTGGTGTTACCCTGATTGAGTTGATGGTCATAATCGCCGTTATCGGAGTTTTATCGGCTCTTGCAATACCTTCATTTATCGAGCAAATGCAACAACAGCGTGTAGAAGGTGCTGCTGAGGGGTTAGTTGCAGCAATGCAAAATGCCAAAGCTGAAGCTATTAAAACCAACAATGATATAAAAATTGTTTTTACTTCGTCCGGCGGCATTTGTACTGGCTCTACTTGCTCTAACACCAGTAATGCCCACCTAGATTGGTGCTATGGAATGACAAATAATACAACCTGTAATTGTACATTATCCAATAGTTGCGCCACTGGCAGCGAAGTACAAGGTACGGATTATTCAAATGTCAGTGTTACTTTTAATACCTCAAAATCGAGAAACTTTGATTCAATGAGGGGGGCAGCAACTTCAGGAACTATTAGATTTTTTTCTGGTACTAGGTCGCTAGGTGTTACTACTTCAAGTTTAGGTAGGATAAGAATATGTAAGGACACAAATTCTACATTATCTAGTTATCAAGATAGTGGTGTTTGCCCATGAGCTTTTCTGTTAATAAAGTAAGAGGATTTACGCTCATCGAACTCATGATTTCGATTGTAATTGGCCTCATTATTCTTTCAGCTGTTATTGGTATTTTTATCAGCATGATAAAAGCTGATAATGATAATCTTAAATCGATACGACTCAATCAAGAATTAAGGGCTGCTATGATTCTGATTACGCGAGAAATTCGTCGTGCCGGTGCTAATAGAAATGCTGCATTTAATACTTCAACGTCACCACCTACCAATCCTTTTTCTGTAGCTGGTGTAACCAGATTAACAATCTTAGGAAATAAACAAGGTTATCCCAATTCATGTATCACATTTTCGTATGATGCAAACGATGGTTCGAATGAACTTTATGGTTATCGCCTTAATAGTACAGATGGAACTATAGAAGCACGTGCCAATGCGGCTTTTTGTCCTGACAATGGGTGGTTAACGATTACGGATGAAGATCTTGTGAAGATCACCGTACTGAGTTTTACAGATACAACAACGACCGAAGCTGGTATCAATAGTCGTCAGATAAGCACAACATTAGCTGGGGAATTACGTAAAGATTCAACAATAAAACGTAATCTAACAGAAACTGTTCTGGTGCGTAATGATGAGATTTGATGAGTAATAACGTCATGGAAAAAAAAGCCTGATCTCATGAGGGACTTGATTAAAAATGGCGCCCACCAAAAAGGTATGGCAACTCTTATCATAACAACTTCTGTTTTGATTATTATTACCTTGATGGTCATTTTTGCCACTAAAGTAGGTATATTTGATTTACGTATGGCTGCTAATGAGGTGCGTTATAAGGAAGCTTTTGCCACAGCAGAAGGAGGGCTTGATTTTGCCGTGCAAAAATTTGAAGACCAGTTTAGAAACAATTTTTCTGGCATAGGTTCTTGGGCAACTATCATTAGCAACTCTCAAGTCACTAATGGAACTAAACTGGATGGCACAGTTAATGGAGCCGGAATCGCTTCATTTGGCGTTACTGTTATAGATATTGGAGTTTTAATTGGTGGCGTATCTGTATTGCATTTTCAGTCAACTGGATTGAGTACCGATGGTACTGGTACAGCAGTGATGCATCGTGAAATTACCATGAAGAAAATAGTAGGAGGGTCAGCACCTGAAGTTTCTGTCATGGCAGCTGGCAGTGTTGGAACAGGAGGGGATTTTAACATAGTTGCTAACCCAAATAGTGCTGGAAATGGTATACCGATTTCTATTTGGACAGGTGGTCCATCACCTAATGGTAATGTAACTATGCAGGGCTCATCTGCGACTTGTCAATTACAAGATTTTACGGGAAATAACTCTACCTGTAGTAATCCGTCAGGAGAAAAACTTTCATCGGCAGGAAATATTGGTCTTGATGTATTAGCAAACGATACTAATTTCCCCAATGATGTCTTTCAATATCTGTTCGGTGTGGCTCGTGCTGATTGGCAAACTATTTACGCCATGGCTAATTCAAACGGCCAAGTAATTAATGATTGTGGTTCTCTGAACTCCACTTCAGGTAAAAAATTCAGGTTATGGTGGGTTGTAGGGAATTGTGATATCTCAAATCAAATAATAGGATCGCATGAGGATCCAGTGATTTTGGTGATTGATGATCAGCAATTAGTAGATAAAGGCGCAAATGGTGTTCTTTATGGTATCCCTTATCTATTTAATAATCCCGATTCTGATTCAGAGTCCTTTCCTAGTACTGATTTTGGTGGCAGTCCAAGTATTTACGGTTCACTGATATCTGATGTTAATGCCGGAGCACTTCAAGGCAGTTATTCAGTAATCTATGATCCGACCCTGCTTGATAATTTAACTATGGATAATAACGGCGCTAATTATGGAATCGCATATATTCCAGGAAGTTGGCGAGATTTTAACTAATAGCAAACATACTATCCTAGTATTAACTATGAAAACATTTTTCCAAAAAGGTATTGGTCTGATAGAAGTTTTAATTGCAGGAATAGTTTTTGCTGTTGGCATCATTGCAGTGGTTCAATTGCAAGGCGATTTTTTTAGGAATAGTAGTGCTGCAAACGCTCGTTCAATAGCAATGAGTCTTGCAGAAGAAAAAATTGAAGATTTACGTGGATTTCAGGTAACAGATTCAAGTGCCATCGATATTTTTGATTTTACCTCAATTACCACGGATGCTGGTGGGCACTGTACCGAACAAATTCTCAATGATGTCTGTCTATTAGCTTTACCGTCTGGAAGTGTTGCTAGAAATAATATCACTTTTAACCGGAGTTGGTCAGTTACCAATTATTATTACAAAAACAATACGCTTACAACTACCCCGAACGGAAATATTATACAAAAACTAATTACGGTAACAGTTGGATGGACAGATATTGATAACACCTCTCAGACGACCTCTCTTAGCACTGTTATCAATAAATTTAGTAGCACTTCGTCTACCGGATTGCTGGCAAATAATATGGGGGGTAGTGGAGAAAAACCAGTAGTGTTTTATACGCCTAGCACTGATACACATGTTACACCGATTAGCGTAGGTACAGATACCAAGCGCGAAACGCTGGTGCCATCTACACAAACAGTTGACGGCTACAGTCGTACCAATTTTATTGCGTATACATACAGTGGGTTGGCCAGTGGCAATCAGCTCGTGCGAGAAGAAGAATTTCAGACTGTCGCTTGCGACTGTCTTTTTAATGGAGTCAGTGGCAATGACTTAAACCCCTCAGATGATAACGATACAAGTGATGATGCAACTTACGCTGCAGCCCATCATCTATGGAATACAGCTTCAGATACCTATATTGATGTGCCTGGTGATTTGGTTTCAGGCAAAGTTAAGGGTTGCGTCAAAGGTGGTGGTGGTAACTGCGCCTCTTATCCTGATAATCTTTGTGATACCTGTTGTAAAGATCATCACGATGTGTCCTCTTCTATATTTAAATTCGATCCCTTTCGATCCGCCAATGACTTTACTTTAGGCGATCATAATCATTATAACGGTACTAATCCTGTTACTACCGGTCAGTATCTTGAATCCTGCCGATTCAAACGAGTTAATGGTTATTGGCGGGTATTTCAGGATTGGAATTTGGTAAAATTTTCGCTTCTACCTTTATCAGACCTTATCAATAGTACAACAAAAGCAACTTATACGGCTTATGTGCAGGCAGTTATAGATGAGCATTTGGATGAGAGCAAAGTTGGTGGGGAAACGTTAAACAGTGCTCCAGTTAAACCCACAACGATAAATCATGTATCTTCCGGTAATTACATTAATCTATCTGTCGGTGACAAACCTGAATTGACGGCACGAGCGGTTTATTTGGATTATATCGATTCAACTCATTTGACCAAGATTAAAAACAAGAAATTGGCAGGACAAGATTATTTATTGCATTTACCCTTCTATGAATTGGAAGTAGCCCCCGTTAGTAATTGGCTATCTACCGAACCAACAAAAGTCGAGGTTGGTCCTTACAACGGCCCTGGATCGGGCAATGACTTAATTGCCGGGCAATTAGCTGCATTACTGAATGATACAAACGCAATTAGCATAACGGGCACTATTAAAAAAAGTAATAGCGGTATTGCTGCCTTAAGTTCTGCCATTGATTATAACGCTGCAACGAACCCCGATAACTTGGTATATTCAGATAATGTAAATGTTTGTACGGGTGGTTCTTGTTCACCAAGCACTCAATGTGCATTGCCTTGGGGTGGCACAATAACAAATGGAAGTTCAATATTGGCTTATCAGGCGGCAACCGTGGTTTTTGGCAGCAACTGCGAAAGCGAAACACGCAGTTGTAATAATGGAGTGCTATCAGGTAGTTTTGCGAATCTGTCCTGCTCGGTTTTACCTGAAATAATTAACACCTGTATCACCACGGTGAGTGGTAAAGCTAATAAAAACAGCGATATTATTATCTTGTCAGTTAACAGTTCACCAAGATCATGCCCCGTGGCTGCCAACAAATCATATATTTGTTCACCAGTCACAACAGATTTAATAGCTACTATTGCTGTAACGAGTTCGGGATCAGTTAATAAAACTAATATCGTTTCACCTATCTGTGGTGCGAAGATTGTTAATTTTTAATAATCTAAGAGTTAACGATACGCTAATAAATTTTAAAGAACCCTGAAATCATTCTTCTCAACCATACATTCCTTATGTCAGAACCTAAGTTGCTAGTTTTTTCATCTCTTTTTCCAAGTCAAGTACGTCCCAATGCAGGAGTATTTATTAGGGAAAGAATGTTTAGAGTTGGCAAATACATACCCATCATCGTAGTTTCACCAGTGCCATGGTTTCCCTTTCAAGAAATTATACGTTATTGGTGCCCGCAATTTAGACCTCAACCCTCTTGTTATGAAGAGCAGGAAGGGGTTCAGGTATATTACCCTCGTTTTTTTTCAATACCAGGTTTACTAAAGTCCTGTGATGGCTTTTTTATGGCAGTAGGTGCTTTGCCTACACTTTTAAAACTAAAAAAAAAGTTTACTATTATTGACGCACATTTTGCTTATCCAGATGGTTATGCTGCAACCTTGCTAGGTAAATGGTTAAATAAACCTGTTACCATTACTCTCCGAGGTACAGAAGTACCTTTAGCAAAAATCCCAGGACGTAAAGAGAAATTATTGACAGCTTTAGTCTATGCCACTCAAGTGTTTTCTGTATCGGATTCTCTTAAGCAGTTTGTTGTTTCATTAGGCGCTAACGGCGATAAAATTCAAGTAATTGGTAACGGTATTGATGTTATCAAATTTCAGCCCATAGCCAAATCAACTGCAAGAGCAGCACTATCTATTTCAGAAGGTGCCAAGGTATTGGTTTCAGTTGGTGCACTTGTTGACAGGAAAGGGTTTCATCGGGTTATTGATTTGTTACCGGAATTAGTTAGCCAATATCCAAATTTGATTTATCTTATTGTTGGTGGAGATAGCCCAGAGGGTAATATTAGAATAAAATTAGAACGACAAGTTGAGGTACTTAACCTAAAAAAACACGTAAGATTTTTGGGAGCGTATTCTTCGGATCAACTTAAAGTGCCTTTGTCAGCAGCTGATTTATTTGTGTTGGCAACTGCCAATGAAGGTTGGGCAAACGTTTTTTTAGAAGCCATGGCTTGTGGATTACCCGTTATTACAACTGATGTCGGTGGTAATAAAGAGGTGATTGTTAACTCTGAACTGGGAACAGTTGTGCCTTTTGCAGATTCACAACGTTTACTGAGTGCAATTTCAAATGGTTTAGATAAATCTTGGAATATCCCATTAATACTAAAATATGCACAAAATAACGCATGGGATTACCGAGTCAAAATTTTGGTCGATAATTTTAACCGCATAACATCCTCTTTTTAATGTCATCTGTAATTCAATGGGTTAACTCTTGTAGTGGGTCTACAGAAACAATCAGGCTCAGAACACCTGCTGGGATATTAAATATATCAATTCAACAGGAAGTTATTGTTAATGCAAATTGGGATTTTGCAAGTAAATTTGATAGTGAGGTGCTTACTAATCAAAAACAATTTGCATGGATGTGCTCTGACACTAAAAATATAGTTGATATTAAATTGTTACAACAAGGTAGTGCTTTTCGACACAAAGTGTGGGCTGAACTGTGTATAATTCCGTTAGGTGAAACCATTACTTATTCAGCATTAGCTCATAAAATAGGCTCATCTGCTCGTGCTGTTGGGAATGCTTGCAGGGATAACCCATATCCCTTGATTATTCCATGTCATAGAGTGGTCTCTGTTTCTGGTTTGGGGGGTTATTGCGGTCACTTATCAGGTGATTTTATGGCAATTAAGCATAAGTTGTTAGTATTTGAAGCAGAATGTAAATAATGTCATCCATTGATTTGATAGATCAGTTTCTTGATGCTGTTTGGGTAGAACACGGCTTAAGTAAAAATACGCTTTCCGCTTATAATAGCGATTTAAGAATTTTCGCTAAATGGTTATCTACTAAGTCCCTGTTAGATGTTGATAAAGCTGATTTATCTAAGTTTTTGGCAAGTCGATATGAGGCAGGAATTGGAAATCGCTCGACGGCACGTATATTATCTAGCTTACGCCGCTTTTATGGATATTACATCAGAGAAAACGACATACTTAGTGACCCTACTTTGCTGATTGAATCTCCTCATATTGGTCGAACACTCCCTGTCTCACTTTCAGAACTTGATGTTGAGCTGTTGTTGAGTGCTCCAGAGGTAAGTAATACAAATGGTTTTCGAGATAAAACTATGCTGGAAATGCTTTATGCAACAGGGCTAAGAGTATCCGAACTAGTTGGTTTAAAATTCGAGCAAATTAGTTTTAGGCAGGGTGTGGTTAGAATAATAGGTAAAGGCAATAAAGAGCGCTTAGTGCCGGTGGGTGAAGAGGCTATGAGTTGGTTGGAAGCCTACATGAACCAAGCTAGAAAAACCATTTTAGGTGGGCGGCAATGTGATTATTTATTTGTTACTAATCGGGGTGACTGCATGACAAGACAGGCTTTCTGGCATATTATCAAGCGCCACGCAAAAAAAGCCGGTATCAGTAAAGAATTGTCACCTCATACTTTACGACATGCTTTTGCTACGCACCTGTTAAACCATGGAGCAGACTTGCGGGTAGTGCAATTGCTGTTAGGCCATTCAGATTTATCAACCACTCAAATTTATACCCATATAGCCCGTGAACGGTTAAAAGAAATACATTCAAAATTTCATCCTAGAGGATAAGTTACTATGGCACAAAATATTCACCCAACCGCCTATATTGCGCCCAATGTTGAGTTAGGTGACAACAGCACTATTGGTCCTTTTGCAGTTATTGAAAGTGGTGCTGTATTAGGACATAGTTGCCAAATTGGTGCACATGCAGTTGTTCATGGACATGTAAAACTGGGCTCAGGTAATATTTTACATCCTCATGCTGTATTAGGCGGATTACCCCAAGATACTGGATTTAAACCCGAAACTGTTTCTTGGCTGAAGATTGGTGATAATAATGTTTTCCGAGAAGGCTTTACTGCACACCGAGCTACTAAAGTTGATAGTGAAACCCTTATTGGTTCGGGTTGTTATTTTATGAATAACAGTCATGTCGCTCATGATTGTACTATTGGTAATAACACGATATTTGCCAATAATGTTGCGATAGGTGGTCATGTTGAAGTGGGTAATAATGTATTCATGGGTGGAGCTGTAGTTGTGCATCAGTTTTGTCGAGTAGGTTCCTATGCCATAGTACAAGGTACTACAGGGCTTAATATGGATGTAATTCCATTTATGTTGATTGGTGGAAGACCAGCAAGACACTATAGATTGAACACCGTGGGGTTGAGACGAGCTGGAATAACTGGCGATAGATATAATGTACTTTCATCAGCCTTTCGTTTGCTAAAAAACAAACAAAACATTGATGATTTGGAAGAAACACCGGAAGTGAAGCATTTGAAGGAGTGGCTAGCACTTAAATCCAAACGTGGCACCCATGGTTTTATTGATATAACCAAATAGGTTTTATATTTTACCGAAGAAGTTTGATTATAAACCTGAACGAAGAATCTATATTTTCTGAGTTTAGCGGTTAAATCAAAGAATTTTGATATCCGTATAACTAAATGCTTATCAACTTATTTATCGTAATATGTTTAATATCAAAATATTAGATAATATCTTGGAACAAAGTTTACATCGATACAGAGTTAGTTAGAAGTCTATAAAAAATGTTTGCGTAGAAAGGTTCACATAATTCTACGCAAACATGCAGTTATTAAAATAATAACATAACAAAAAAACCAACTACCATCATTCCAACCAAAAGATTGACAACAAATTTATCATTATCAAGTATATTTTTCATTATTCCCCCTAGAAGATAATTTTTATAAATGGGATTACATTTTAAGACTAAACTAGAAGACAGTCTTATGCGTTTTTAATGTAATTACCCATTCTACAATTTACAAGTAGTTGTTCAAAAGTCAAGAAAGCAATCTATATCATTGTCGTAGAGTAACTTGAAAACGAGTCATATAACCCATAAAGTAGTTGTATATTTAAAAAATTTCTATAAAAGGCAATCACTATGCGTATGGATAAACTAACTAGCAAGTTCCAGTCAGCCTTGGCAGATGCACAAAGTCTCGCTTTGGGAAAAGATCATCAATTTATTGAGCCAGTACATTTAATGCTTGCCCTTATGGATCAAGAGGGTGGCAGTATCAAGCCTTTACTGAGTCATAGTTCTGTTAATACGCAACTATTACATTCTGAACTTGTTAAAGAATTGGGTCGTATTGCAACAGTCAGTGGTTCGGGCGGCGATATTCAAATCTCGAACGAGTTATCTAGATTATTGAATCTAACAGATAAATTAGCGCAAAAGCGTAATGATAAATTTATTTCAAGTGAATTATTTTTATTGGCCGCTTGTGAAGAAAAGGGAGTTTTAAATGATCTCTTTAAAAAAGCAGGTGTCTTAAAGAAAAATGTCGAAGTTGCTATTGAAAGAATGCGTGGTGGTGATGTGGTTGAAGATGCCAATGCTGAAGATCAACGCCAAGCTTTAAACAAATACACAATCAATTTAACTGAACGAGCTGAACAAGGTAAGCTTGATCCGGTGATAGGTAGAGACGATGAAATTCGTCGTACCATACAAGTCTTACAACGCCGTACCAAAAATAACCCTGTTTTGATTGGCGAACCTGGCGTTGGTAAAACAGCAATCGTAGAAGGATTAGCTCAACGGATTGTTAATGGAGAAGTACCTGAAGGTATAAAAGGTAAACAAGTTTTGTCACTAGACATGGCGGCACTGATTGCTGGGGCAAAGTTTAGAGGTGAATTTGAAGAACGCTTAAAAGCAGTGTTAAATGATCTTGCCAAACAGGAAGGGCAGGTTATCTTATTTATAGATGAGCTACATACGATGGTCGGTGCGGGTAAGGCAGAAGGCGCAATGGATGCTGGAAATATGTTAAAACCCGCTTTGGCAAGGGGTGAATTACATTGCGTAGGTGCCACAACTTTGGACGAGTACCGTAAATACATTGAAAAAGACGCAGCTTTAGAGCGCCGTTTTCAAAAAGTATTGGTAGATGAGCCTACAGTTGAAGATACGATAGCAATTTTACGTGGATTGAAAGAAAAATATGAGGTGCATCATGGCGTTGATATAACCGATCCAGCGATTGTTGCTGCGGCTACTTTATCATATCGTTATATTGCTGATCGCCAATTGCCTGACAAAGCTATTGATTTAATTGATGAAGCCGCTAGTCGTATCCGCATGGAAATTGATTCTAAACCGGAAGAAATGGATAGGTTATATAGGCGTCTCATTCAATTGAAAATTGAACAAGTAGCTTTAAAAAAAGAACAGGATGCAGCTTCGAAAAAACGTCTTGAGATATTGGAAGAAGAAATAGCTGAACTTGAAAAAGAATATTCAGATTTGGAAGAAATCTGGAAATCGGAAAAAGCTTCTTTGCAAGGCTCAGCTATTATTAAAGAAAAACTTGAGCATGCAAGAACAGAATTGGAAGTAGCGAGTAGAGCAAATGATCTGGGTCGCATGTCAGAATTACAATATGGAATAATTCCAGATTTGGAAAAAAAATTAGCGGAATCATCAACTGTTGAAACGCACAAAATGACTTTATTGAGAAATAAAGTGACCGATGAAGAAATCGCAGAAGTTGTTTCCAAATGGACAGGAATACCCGTATCAAAGATGATGGAAGGTGAGCGTGATAAGTTATTACGCATGGAGGATTTTTTGAGCAAACGTGTTGTTGGTCAGGAAGAAGCATTAAAAGCCGTTAGTAATGCAATACGTCGCTCCAGAGCTGGGTTATCAGATCCCAATCGACCAAATGGGTCTTTTTTATTTTTGGGACCTACCGGCGTCGGTAAAACCGAGCTGTGCAAGGCTTTGGCAGAATTTATGTTTGATACTGCAGATGCAATGGTGCGTATAGATATGTCCGAGTTTATGGAAAAACACTCTGTTGCAAGATTGATCGGTGCACCTCCCGGTTATGTGGGTTATGAAGAGGGGGGGTATTTAACTGAACTAGTTAGGAGAAAACCCTATTCTGTTATATTAATGGATGAAATAGAAAAAGCGCATCCTGACGTCTTTAATATTCTTCTACAGGTGTTGGATGATGGTCGTTTAACAGATGGACAAGGCAGAACAGTTGATTTTAGAAATACTGTTATTGTGATGACTTCAAATATTGGCTCAGATATTATTCAGGAGCTTGCAGGTGAAGCCCTTTATTCAGTTATGAAAGCCGCTGTTATGGATAGAGTGAGTCAGCAATTTAGACCTGAATTTATCAATCGTATTGATGAATGTGTTGTTTTTCATCCTTTGGGACGTGAGCAGATTAGAGCGATTTCTACGATACAGATTGATTATTTATGCCAACGTTTACGTGATAGAGATCTCGGTTTTGAAATTACCGATCAGGCTTTGGATGTGTTAGGGGAAGCAGGTTTTGATCCTGTCTATGGAGCTAGACCTATGAAGCGAGCTATCCAGCAACAGCTTGAAAATCCGTTGGCTCAACTGATATTGTCCGGTTATTTTATAGCAGGTGATACGATAAAGGTTGATCTCAATAATGAACAATTGCGATTTTTGAAGGGGTAAGAAGGGTTTGCTAACAGTGCCGTGGTAAAAATTAATGCTAACCACGGCAAAACATTTACTTAACATTAACAATGAAACTTACCACACCTTAGGATGAGATTGGTGGCGAACAAGCGATTATCTATTTGGTCGATTGGTTTTACTTCTATATGGAAACCCTAGCTTATGCACATGGTATCTAAGAGGCTAATAGTGCTTAATTTCAATCGCTGATAATTTACATCTTGTAATAGGAATTTATTTGCTTTATCTATTTCATCTTTGTCTTTTTCCAATTCTTCTTTGGCTTTCCTTAGTGCTTCTTCAGACTCCGTGAATATTGAACGCATACTTTCTATTGTTGTTGACATATTTTCAATCTTCCAAAGGTGAAAAAAATAGATTAAATTAACAGGGTAATTATAAAAAGTTGTAATTTAGAAAAAATAGCTGATATAGTTAAAATGCTATTTGATAACGCATTGATTTGTTAGTAATATACCAAGTATGTATCGTTTAACAAGACTTTTAGCTTCATTGCCACAAGAAAAATTATGTAAAAATTCACTCTAACTTTATTACTAATCTTGTATTTTGCAAGATAAGTAAAATAACAGTTAAAAAACCACAAAGGTTATGTAATGCAAGGTCGACAAATGATTATTAGGCTATTTCTTTTATTTTTAGTTCCTTGCACTGTTTCTGCATTTTCAATTAGTAATATTGAAGTTGATTCTGTGATTAATGAACGGCTTAATGGTGAAATCCCTTTTCATCTGAGTTTGAACGAAAAACCATCTGACGTATATATAAAATTAGCACCCTCAGATACCTATAAAGCACAGAACATAACTAGGCAGACCGTTTTAGATAGTGTGGCTTTCAAAAGAGTTGGTACCTCAATTATCTTCTTTTCAAAATCGAAAGTTACTAAGCCTGTTTTGGATTTGTTGGTTGAGATTAATTCCGGAAGTGAAAAAAAAATACGTCATTACAAAATAGTCCTTAGTAATCAAGTTTCAAGAAATAAAATTTCAACGAATATTATTAAGGCATTAAAGTTGGAAATTGAGCCTAAAAACTCAGATAGGATTCGTTCTCAAATCAAGGGGAAGGAAGATAATACAGATCCTGAGTTAATCGGTGCAACTGATTCTTTAAGTGTTTCTCATAATCCTAATCAAGAACTAAAGGCATCAAATGACAAACCAATAATCAATGTTAAGGCAGGTCTAGCTTCTACAGTATCATCGATAGACACCTTATCCAATGGCGTGCTAGAAAAAATGCCTTTAGTCACTTCACCTACGATTGAGCCAAAAGTAGAAGACTTAAGTCACCTTCTATCTCGTATTGCGCAATTAGAGAGAAGTATTACTGAGCTTAAAAATGAAGCCAATGCCTTATCAACACAACAGCAATTTTCTCAAGGTCAGCAAGCAGTCGCCCCATTGCTCGC
>CAIVQX010000137.1 GCA_903908165.1 uncultured Methylococcaceae bacterium
ACAAAGATATCGACTTTATATTAGAAGGCGGTAGTGTTGAAAGCGACGGCATTGAAACCATCTTAACAACCAAGCAATGTCTCCTTAATCCAAATCGAAACAAAGGTTTGACTCAACAAGAAATTGAACAACAACTTTTAGTGAACCTAGGTGCTAAACGAGTACTATGGTTAGATCAAGAAAATTTATCCGGAGATGATACTGATGCACACATTGATACACTAGCACGTTTTTGTTCTGCAAATACAATCGCTTATACCAGCTGCAAAGACCCTGATGACCTGCATTATACAAGTCTAAAGTACATGGAAAGACAGTTACAGGAATTTAGAAATCCTGCCGGTGAACCTTATCATTTGGTTGCCCTACCCTTACCTAAGCCAATATTTGATGAAGAAGATCAGCAATTACCGGCAAATTACGCCAACTTCTTAATTATAAACCATGCAGTACTAGTGCCGACTTACAGTGATCCAATGGATGACATCGCCCTAAAAAGGTTGGGTGAATGCTTTCCTCAACATGAAATAATTGCTATACCTTGCAGGCCCTTAGTCCATCAATATGGTAGCTTGCATTGTATGACCATGCAATTTCCTGCCGGTCCAGAAAACATATAATCTGAAATAAGGATGTGCTTAGACTAAGCACATCCTTACAAAATTGACAAAAATAATTAACGGTAACCGAGAAATAATTTTTTCGGTTACCTATTAAATTATTTCTTTTTGGCGTTTCGTTCGTTGACTTCCTTAATCACTTCATCCGCTACGTTTTTCGGGCACGGCATGTAGTGCGAGAACTCCATAGAAAATTGTCCACGACCTGAAGTCATGGTGCGTAAGTCACCGATATAGCCAAACATTTCGCTTAATGGTACATCAGATTTAATACGTACACCTGTTACACCTGCATCTTGTGATTTAATCATACCGCGGCGACGATTAAGGTCACCAATTACATCACCGACATGATCTGATGGCGTAAATGTATCTACAGCCATGATAGGTTCAATCAATTGAGGACTTGCTTTAGGAATTGACTGGCGGAAAGCCGCTTTTGCAGCAATTTCAAACGCAATAGCTGACGAGTCAACTGCGTGGAAAGCACCATCTGTCAAAATTACTTTAAAGTCCAAGCAAGGGAAACCGGCCAAAACACCTTTATCCAACATGCTTTTGAAACCTTTTTCAACTGCAGGCCAATATTCACGTGGAACGTTACCGCCAGTTACAGCTGATTCAAACACGAATCCAGAACCGGGTTCACCGGGTTCAATGATATAGTTGATCTTACCGTATTGACCTGACCCACCTGATTGTTTTTTGTGCGTATATTCATCTTCAACCGATTTTGTAATAGTTTCTCGGTAAGCCACTTGAGGTTTACCAACTACCACATCAACCCCATGAGTACGTCTTAAGATATCTACTTTAATATCAAGATGTAACTCACCCATTCCTTTTAGAATAGTTTCACCACTGTCTTCATCAGTTTCAACATGAAAAGAAGGATCTTCTTGAATCATTTTACCCAAAGCAATACCCATTTTTTCAGAAGCACCTTTATCTTTTGGCGAAATGGCCAAAGAGATAACGGGATCAGGGAATACCATAGGTTCTAATGTTGCCGGAAATTTAGGATCACATAAAGTATGACCGGTTTGTACGTTCTTCATACCCAATACAGCAACAATATCACCTGCTTGTGCAGAATCTAACTCATTACGTGTATCTGCATGCATTTCAACGATACGACCGATACGCTCAGTTTTACCGGTAAACGTATTCAATACAGAAGTACCTTTTTCAAGTTTTCCAGAGTAAATACGTAAGAATGTTAAGGCACCAAAACGATCATCCATAATCTTGAAGGCCAAGGCACGAAGTGGTTTATCGGCATCAACGATAGCAAAATTGCCAGTTGGATTACCTTCTAAATCAACTTCTGGCTGAGGATTAACTTCCGTAGGGCATGGTAAATAATCAATAACACCATCCAACACTAACTGAACACCTTTATTTTTGAAAGAAGAGCCACAGAAAGTTGGGAAAAAATCAAGATTAATAGTACCTCTACGGAGGCAACGTTTAATCGTTTCAACATCTGGTGTTTCACCATCAAGATAGGCTTCCATGACATCGTCGTATTGATCTGCGACTTGGTCAATCATTTTTTCACGCCATTCTTTGGCTTTTTCAACCATATCAGCTGGAATATCTTCAATGACGTAGTTCATTGGATCCCCTGAGTTATCCCATATCCATGCCTTTTCAGTTAATAAATCCACAACACCTGAGAATTCATCTTCTGTACCAATTGGTAAGGTCATGACAACAGGAACAGCACCCAATACATCTTCAACCTGTTTAACTACACGGTAAAAATCTGCTCCGATACGATCCAATTTATTAATATAGATAACACGTGCAACTTTAGAGTCATTTGCATAACGCCAGTTAGTTTCTGATTGCGGCTCTACACCACCTGAACCACAAAAAACACCAATACCACCATCGAGTACTTTAAGAGAGCGATAAACTTCAATAGTAAAATCAACGTGACCCGGGGTGTCAATAATATTAAAACGATAATCTTTCCAGAAACAAGTTGTTGCTGCTGATTGAATGGTAATACCACGTTCACGTTCTTGATCCATGAAATCAGTCGTCGTTTCACCATCGTGAACTTCACCGATTTTATGAATTTTACCGGTAAGCTTTAAAATTCGCTCGGTAGTGGTCGTTTTACCAGCATCAACGTGTGCGAAGATACCAATGTTTCTATAATGCGCTAAATCTGTCATGTATTTACTCTAAAGTTGGGCATAAAAAACTTTTATTTTGACTACCTTCCGTTTTATAAAACATAGAATGTCGAATTAATAACAGAGGGCTTGTACTGGGGCGTTGTGTAGAACCACCTGTAAACTACAGTCATTATAACCTAGGACCGTAGCGGCAAGGCATCGATGAAACTTATCGGTTACATGCAGGAACCCAAAGCCAAGTGAAGTGGAACTTTAACCTGTCACCATCTTAATTCACTTGTCCAGATTTTAAACTCTACTATTTTAACCTATAAACTTATAAGAAATACAGGAAAACACCTGTTTTGTTTTATTACACTATAAATGAAGCGTCATTTTTAGTTTTTATGCTATCCCTTGCAGCCAACTATCTAATTTCTGCAAGCTAATTCTAATGTCACATAAGCGGTAAAATTTGACTTAAAATTTTACCGTTAGTCACCAACACTTGCTTAGGAAACAACCCAGTATTCCCTTTAAAGTCAGTCACTGTCGCACCTGCTTCGCGAGCGATCAAAACACCAGCAGCAACGTCATAAAGATTTAATTCTTGTTCCCAAAACGCATCAACTTGACCATCAGCCACTAGACATAAATCCATGGCAGCCGAACCGAA
>CAIVQX010000138.1 GCA_903908165.1 uncultured Methylococcaceae bacterium
ACCCAAGGCAAAGACTTAAGGCCATTCGCAGTTAGATATCATGTTTAATCTACGCTTCCAATGCAATATGGGAATTAATCCAGCACCATGACAACTTCATACATGATCAATTAATGCGACATTACCTTTTGACTATGCGACGGCACCCTTTTTGACAGGTAGTCACGAAATGCTTCATCAAACATCGTATGAAATTTCCACTACTCTAAAGCTGCGATCTGAATCATAATATTCAATACTTCAGGATTAACCTGAGAAGAACGTTTACTTAACTGAGGCGCGCTCATCAATACACCCTTTCATGAATTTTCTGTATTTTTCATAAAAATGATTGGGATTTTAAAAAACCGTCAATGATCAATTAAAATCAATCCAAGGAATTCGCTATCGACGTAAGTGAGAAACTGAATTAGCGAACTTCATTCTAAAATTTAAAATAAGAATCGACTGGTTATACTATCTCAAGAAATCTGATCAACTAACACAGAAAACTTCGCTCATTAGCGATAAACTTCTCGTCGGTTACCAATTTCGATGACCAATATGCACATTTCACAATCTTGAATGCTGCAAATCACGCGAATATCAACCACACGATAACGCCAATAGGCGCCTAGTTTTGGGCCGACTAATTTTTTACCAAGCGCTGGCGGGTCATCTAGCGTAGCAACGCGCTCATCCATATAGTCAACAATACGAAGTGCAATCGACTTATCTAACTTTTTAAGTTGGCGTAACGCTGATTCAGTATAATTAATGGTCCAGGCCAAGTTCTTTTCTCACCTGTAAACCACTTACGATATTCTCCTGACCTTTACGGACGCGTTCCATTGTCGCATCAGCCAAATAAAAATCCTCTAGATCATCAAGACCACCTTCAATTAGCTCGCGCAAATAGTAAGATTTTGCTCGGCCAGTTTGTGCTGCTAAATGATCCAATCTACGTTCTATTTCAGGATCGAGTCTGATTGATACAGCCATACTAGAAACTCCTTTTTGTGTTAACTTAAATAAGCGTATCACACTGAATACAAAAAATACAAAGAATGCAAATATTACATATGAGAGTATTCACCTAATTAGCGAACCAACCCTCAATCAATAAAGCAAGTAAGCGTTTTCTTGCACGAAGCATCTTCTGGTATGACCTGGTAATATAGATATTGATCCAGAAACGCTTTACCAAAGATCGGAACAAATTAATGGGATCAACATTCGTAAGTTAATACATAAATAATTGATTATAAATACATAAATTTGTAGAGCATTAGCTTATCAAGTTGTCCAGCCAATACTTAAACCATGCTATATAATTATGCTATATACATAGGGGAATGAAATGACTATAGCAACTACAACAGTTTTTACCCATAACCGAACGCAAGCAGTTCCGTTGCCAGCTGAAGCACGCCTACCAGATGACGTCAAAATAGTCATTGTGCGCACTCGGGGACGAGATCGAATTATTTCACCTATTGAAAATACTTGGGATAACTTTTTCCTCAACGGACCAGACGTAAGTGATGACTTTATGAATGAACGCGGACCACAAAATTCTGTCCAGCGAGAAAGTTTTTGATGATTAA
>CAIVQX010000139.1 GCA_903908165.1 uncultured Methylococcaceae bacterium
TCAAAAATGGACGATGCCACTGCGGGATTGGAAACCAGCATTAAATAGGTTTACTATTCAATTTGAAGACAGATGCCTTCGAAGTAATTAACCGTCACTTACACAAAATATGGGACACCCTCCAGTTATACCCTGAGCATTTTTAGTAAAATCACTGTATGTTGCTAATAAGCATTTACTTTGGGTCTGTTAATTCAAGTGTGTGTGCAGGGTTTTTATCAGATACCGGTGCATTTGAAGTGCCGGGCTTATCAATAGTACTCGAAGTCTTATTGCCCGTATTTGGTGCGACTGTAGTTGGTGTTTCTTCAGTTGAATCAGGGTCGGTAAACTCCAATGGGTTTCCATCATGAATATAGTATTCACGGTTTTGTTTATATGAATTCTTAAGGAAGTCATACCGATCAATAGAACCTTCATCAACAATTTTTTCAGTCGCCATTAAATGTGCCCGTTGATCAGTAACTTCAATTGCACGAGCACCAAATGCGGCTGCATTAGCTACGCCCCCACCAAATATTGAAACGTAAGTCAGCGGATTGAAAGCCATATCGCCAATTAGCCCTAGAGTTTCTCTGGGTGAGCTGGGTCCAAAAAATGGTAATACCAAGTAGGGTCCGGATGGTACTCCCCAATACCCTAGGGTTTGTCCAAAATCTTCGTTATGTTTTGGTAAGTCGATATATTTTGCTACATCAATAAATCCACCTACCCCAGCTGTTGTATTAATAAGAAATCGACTGGCATCCATACCGCTTTGTTTGAGCTTAAACTGTAATATGTCGTTGATAGTTACATTTATTTCATGCATATTGCTGAAAAAATTAGTTACACCTTCATTAACAAAATTTGGAACTAACCATTCATAGCCTTGTGCGACTGGTTTTATAATTGTTTTGTCTAGAGTATCATTAACTTTTTGAGTGCCTCGATTCCATCCTTCCCAAGGATCGCTTGGATTGGGGGGTGTTGGTGGAGTAGATGCACAGCCCGCCAGCGAGATTGAAATAACTAGACTACTGAATAATAGAGGTTTTCGAAATGAGTCGCTGTTAATGCTCATGGTTAATCTTTTCCTGGTTTGTTAGTGATTTTTAGTAAACGTGTATCTATGTCTAAAGTATAAATAGGTATTTTATACGCTTCTTAATAATACGAGATTCGTTTATAGGAGTATCATAATATTTCCTACCTTGTCATTTTACCCTAAAATTGATTATTAATAACCTTAAAATTGAAGTATATCAAATGCTTCTGTTTTTAAGTCATCGAGTATTCGATTTTTTGATTAAATATCAAGCTGAAGATTTTTAATGGTTAACGGCTTACGTTTATTTTGAGCATCTACTCGTTCTATTGAAGTGACTATTATGCCTAATTTTATTGGTATTAACCTTATACTCTGTTTTTTTACACAAAGCAGTAATGCTTTAGAAAGTTTATTGGAGACAACGACAGTGATGCATGTTTCTCTAGGCATTGCTATTATCAGTTTCATGGCAACTCTTTTCCAGAGATTGAGACACGTTTTTTTGTATGATTTGTTTTCCAGTGGATTGTTATTGGTATGGTTTGCTTATTGGAAGACTTTATTTAAGTATGATTCTCCTATGTTTTTTATTTTTCCCTTATATTTTCTTATGATTACTGCTTTTGCATCATTGTTCTTCATTAGTGCTAGGCATAGAATTGATATTGAAAGTCTTAAGATTATGCGGGTTTTGGATAAAAAAAATATAATGCAGCCCTCATTGATCATGAGTTGTGTTTTTTTAAGTCTGGTTTTAGAGGATTATTTTTTATTGTATCCAACAATGATGACGCTATTAATTTTTAGATTTGCTTTAGCGAGTTGTGTTGTGGAGAGAAGTTATTAGTTATATTTATTAAGCTTGAGTGATGAAGATAACAAGTTGATTTTTATTTTAAGTCTAATAAGTATTGTAGTGATGTGGTTAA
>CAIVQX010000140.1 GCA_903908165.1 uncultured Methylococcaceae bacterium
AATATAATACATTATTGGGTAAATTAATACCACGACCTGCTAATACTTGGGCCATATCCGCTGCAGAGGAGCAGCTTTCACCTAGCATCGTCTTGACATTAAATTGGGATATGAATTCTTGAGTGATAGTTAGCGAACTATAATCAGCTGGGCTGGGACGGTTATTCAAAAAAGCAATACACTTTTGACTATCCAGTGATGGAGTTCTAAACATTCCAAGCGTTGCGGAGTAATCAAGTTTCGCTTCAGCGAGAATTGAGGACCAACTCTGCCTATCAGAGGTCATATCGATATTTTTAAAGATACTTTCATTCATTTTTGCGCCCCTTTATTTTAAATGGCAATTTTTTCGTAACTAAACATGCAGGCTTTTTTTATTAATCAGATGGCCTATAAAAGATCCTGTTAATTGAAAAATCTGGTGATTTATACACTAATTTTTGAATTTAAAAGTTGATTGAAATCAATAAATGGATAAATATTTCATAGGTTTTAAAACAAAGAGGAAAATGCTGCAAGATTGAAAATAAAAAAATTGAGGTGCGTCTTAAACTTAACGCTTCAGTTTAGTGCAGACTGGAATAGTAGCAATAGGAGGAGCTACCTCGACTTATGGTGACTATGCACCTAAGTCTAGTAATTTTTCAGTGTCTGTAATTCGTGCTTTTTAAATATTTGGAAAAATCGTACCTAGCACTTAACAATGAGGATCTCAAGACTATACAGGCTATTTCTTAAGCTGTGCTGGTGATCTAATAAAATTGCCCTGTATCCGTATGGATCGCCGCTAGCTGTCCTTAACACTGCCAATATGCAAACCAACCGCGCAGTAGCTAAGCCTAATTTTTTTTATAAAATATTTTCAGCTTTGTGATTAAAAAAGGCATGGGGGTGTTTTGCGGTAAAGGGGGTGGTACTGGTATCAAGATTGTTTGAGTGGATCATAGTTCATGGCTGAGCTAGGTACTTAAATGCCAGAGGGGGGTTCTCCCTAGGGTGGGTGTTGGGGAATGCTGTTTATTTGGGATCGTTTGAGCACAATCAAGTGTATTGGAGTTTAGGTACCATCAAACCGAAAGCTGTGGGTATAGGGGTCGAGCGTGGTGACTGGGAGGATTTGTTTTTTACCTGCACGTTTTTTGCTTGACCTGATGCTGAATGATCTTAGAGCTTTTTTGTGGCACGTGTTGCGGAATTATTCAAAAACAAATTCTGGAATTGAACCCGCGTAAAAATATGTTAAATGTTCTATGCACTGAATAGTTGCTGGTAAATTTACTGGTAAATTGAAATATATAAATTATTAACTTATTGTTTATTCAGGTTAAATTGTGTTAGCTTGTTAGTCCCCGCCACTAATTAATCTAAGTAAGTCCAAAGCCATCCTAGTGATGACTTTTTTTGCCTAAAATAAAGGGGTTCAGGTCTTTATTTGTTCATTAAAATCCAGTAACATCTAATTTACTCGGGGGTATCGGTGGGGGTATTGTTAATAATATTAACTAGAGAAAAACATGGCTGGGGGTATTGGGATTAGAAAGCTAACAGATAATGCGGTAAAGTCTTTTGTTCCAAAGCCCCACCAATTCAGCATTTTAAGATGTTTTTTAAAGTACACTAAACCCTCAAGTCATAAGGCTTAGAGGGTTTTTTTATGCCTATTAAGTCTTGTTAGGTTTATTGACATCCAATTTTATTGACGGTATAAATAACGGTATATTCAACTTTTCAAAATCCTATACCGTAAAATGACTATTTCAGATACCGCCATAATTGGGTGTAAACGGGTGTCAATTTAGAATCGAGAGTCTTCATTATTTCCCGATCGGGAAATATCGCTTGCACATAGACCAGTTGTGGCTTAAAATTTCCCGAACGGTAAATAGGGTAAGCCATGACATCCATTCGATCACCTCAACAACTAGGCAATGCACTGCGTTTCGCTCGCAAGAAACTCGGGCTGACACAGCCTCAGTTGGCGCTGGCGGCAGGGGTTGGTGTGCGCTTCATTGTCGACCTTGAAGCAGGCAAGCCCACCTTGCGATTGGAAAACGTGCTGCGGGTCATTGATGCCCTGGGGGGGGAGGTCCAGTTGAGTGGATTGCCATCTGTTGTTGTCGACGATCGACGTGAGGGTAGCGACCATGGCGCATGAGCTAGAAGTCTGGCTTTTCGCCGATCGTGTCGGCACTCTGGCGCTGGTTGATGGCCGACTGAGTTTTTGCTATGCGTCGGGCTGGCTGGCGCAATCAGACGCCGTTGCCTTGTCCGTCTCGCTGCCTCTGCAAGCGGAGCCGTTCGACGATCGTAAAACGCGACCTTTCTTTGCTGGTCTGCTGCCTGAAGGGCAGATGCGCCGCCTGATTGCGCAGCAGTTCCAAGTTTCTGGCCAAAACGACTTTGCCCTGCTGGACCACATCGGCGGCGAATGCGCCGGGGCCGTCACGTTCCTTGAGCCAGGGCAAGCTTTGCCTGTGCCAACCCGCAACGATGGTGTTCAATGGCTGAGCGACGACGAAGTCGTTGCCATCTTGGATGAATTGCCGCGTCGACCTATGCTGGCAGGCAAAGACGGCTTGCGGCTTTCCTTGGCTGGAGCTCAGGACAAACTGCCGGTGGTATTCGATGGCGCTCGCATTGGGCTGCCCCTCAATGGCACGCCCAGCTCACACATCTTGAAACCCGCCATTCGCGCTGTTGAAGACAGTGTGATCAACGAGGGATTCTGCATGGCACTGGCTGAGGCAATGCAGCTCAAGCCCGCAAAATCAAAAGTTCACCAGGTACTGGATCGATCGTTTCTGCTGGTTGAGCGCTACGACCGACTACTGATCGATGCCCAGGGGCTCCGGCAACGGCTGCATCAAGAGGACTTCTGCCAGGCACTGGGCGTGGTGCCAGAAACGAAATACCAGAATGAAGGTGGTCCGGATCTGGCCCAGTGCTTCAATCTGGCACGCAGTGCGGCACGCCCCAGTGCACCGCAGGTTCTGCGACTGCTCGACTACGTGATCTTCAATGCGTTAATCGGCAATCATGATGCGCATGCCAAGAATTTCTCTCTGCTGTACTCAGGCAAGCACCCCGTTCTGGCACCGTTTTACGACACGCTCTCGACAGCGGTGTATCCAACACTGACACCGAAGATGGCAATGAAAATCGGCAGCAAGTACAAGTTCAGCGAAGTTCAGGCACGGCACTGGGAGCAGTTTGCAGAAGGCGTTGGTCTCACCAAGGCGCAAGCCAAACGGCGCATTCTGGAATTGGCAAAGTTACTGCCAGCCACGGCGCGCAAGCTCCAGTCTGACTCCGGACACAGTTTTGCTGGCAATGCCTTGGTTGAGCAAATCAATACCTTGATTGAACAACGCTGCGCCCTGACGATTCAGAGGCTCACCGACCCTGCCGCCGAAAACGACGTACCCGTCGAACCCTCTATTTGAAACACCATACGGACGCGGGCTCGATTCCTAAAATGGGAATCGAACTGCTACCCACAGAACTTTGCTTCATAAAAGGTACGGGGACTGGTTTTTTGCTACGGTTCAGACTTTTATGCTACAGACCCCGCATGTTTCCGCAGCACTTTTAACGGCTGCTAATGCGTTGAGATAGGTTGATTTGTCTGGGGTTGCCGCCCCACCACCACTAATTAATCTAAGTAAGTCCAAAGCCATCCTAGTGATGGCTTTTTTTGCCTAAAATAAAGGGGTTCAGGTCTTTATTTGTTCATTAAAATCCAGTAAGATCTAATCTGATAAGGGGTATCAGCCCATTTCAAAGAACTATATAAGATACTCAACTTCTTTTACGTATTGCCGACCATCAATCCAATATTCAACCACCCTATCAATATGCTTGTAAATTATGGCGTCACCCTTGTAAGACTGAAAGTAAGTATAAATTTATATATTGTTATTTAGAGCATATAAAAGTATATTTTTTACTAAGATGTTTTTTGACTGATTATTAACAGTCCTTTATTTTTAGGTTAGGTATCTTACTTAATACTCGACTATAAGCACATAATTAAAAAATCGGTATGGAATATAAAGATTACTATAAAGTGATGGGGCTTACGCGTGATGCCAGCCAAGATGAAGTTAAACGTGCTTATCGTAAATTAGCGCGTAAATATCATCCAGATGTTAGCAAAGAAAGCGATGCTGAAGCAAAGTTTAAAGAACTGGGCGAGGCTTACGAAGTTCTAAAAAATCCTGAAAAAAGAGCGGCCTATAATCAATTAGGCGCAAATTGGCAAGGCGGACAAGATTTTAATCCCCCTCCAAATTGGGATGAAGGTTTTGAATTTAAAGGCGGTGGCTTTAGTGATGACAAGGCAACTTCGTTTAATGATTTCTTTGAACACTTATTTAGCCAGTCAGGTCATCAAGATCATAGCAAGGCTCATCACACAGCTAATGCTTCAGGAAGCGACAGTCATGCCAAAATCCACATCGATTTGGAAGACAGTTTTCATGGTTTAACACGTAACATTTCTCTCAGCGCTCCTGAATTAAATCCACAAGGACAACTTCAGGTTAAACATCGCAGTCTTAATATCAAAATACCAAAAGGAATTAAGGCAGGCCAACATATTAAACTAGCAGGACAAGGAAATCCTGGTGTTAATCAAGGCAAACCAGGTGACTTGTTTCTTGAAATAGTATTCAATAACCACCCCTTGTTTCGCTTAGTCGACACCGACATTTACATGGATCTTCCCGTTACACCCTGGGAAGCCGCTTTAGGGACCCAAATTACTATTCCTACACCATTGGGTTCTGTTGATCTAAAAATCCCTCCTAATTCAAAGCAAGGGGGTAAGTTACGTTTGACAGGACGTGGCTTACCAACACAAGTGCCAGGTCATTTTTACGTCATACTCCAACTGGTACTGCCTGCTGCTGATAGTGAAAAAGCAAAAGCACTTTACCAAAAAATGCATGATGAGCTTGATTTTAATCCTCGAGATCCTTTAAAAATTCCATAGCCATGAATTCAAATAACATACTATTAGTTCACTCAGGAACTGTCATCGAAGATGACCGATTAACCTTGGAGCAGCTTTGTGAGGCTTGCAACGTCTCTGTAGATTGGATACATAGTCTTATTGAAGAAAGTATTATTGAGCCTCACGGGCAGGATATACAGCTCTGGCGATTTTCAGGAGCGTGCCTTATCCGCGTCCGGAAAGCAATCAGATTACAACATGACTTAGGGGTTAATCTTGCCGGCATTGCTTTGGCTCTGGATTTAATTGGAGAAATTGAGAGTCTTCGTGAGCAAATGAAAATGCTCAGTCAATCTTAAGTTTTACCTTTTTTTATTTTCAAAAAATATAGTAACGATAGTGACACAGTTATTATTTACCCTATTACAATCCAACTATTGACTTAAGTTATTTTGAACCCTTAGGTTATCGCCTAATTTCCATAAGCACCAGATGATTTCAAATGCCGTGTAGGTTTTACCAGTGCCGGTTGCCATTACTAATAATATTAGCTGCTGACCCTTAGCTACAAAACGGGAAGGTACATTCGCTTTTCTAAATACATATTCCCCCTAAACGACTAAAGAAACACCCCCAAATGGCAATCAGATATCCCAAACAATCTAAGAACATCCAAAGCAATCCTAGTGATGGCTTTTTTGCCTAAAATAAAGGGGTTCATGTCTTTTATTGTTTATTAAAATCCAGTAACATTTAATTTAATAAGGTGTATTATCAATAATGTTAACTGGAAAAAATATGGTCTGGGGTATTGGCGGGATTAGTGTGAACCGAAAAATCACTCTATGTCACATTATTTCCTTATGGGCGAGAACGCATTTTGCAAAAATGATTGTTCTATAATTTAATATATCAACTACAAATGGTTTTTAGTAATGAGTGGTAACCTTATGAAACATAATTTCTTACATGATACTCAGCTTACTAAATCAACCTCCTTAAATATCTGGCTTATAGTAGTTCAAATTTTATTACTTTCTGGCTGCCAAAGTCTCAATCATCATTTTGATTGTAATGATTATGCAACCAATACTCTGAATAATTCAAGGTATACTACCTATGATCAATGCATGGAATGTAGGCATACAGGTAGAACCATGGACGCTTGCGAACAGGTTATGTCTTGCGAACAAATTGATCCCAAAAGTCATACAATACCTTTATCTTGTTACGATAAAAACTAATACCAGAATTTAATAAATACTTCTGTGAAACCAAGAGTTTCTTGATAAAAAAAGAAACAACAACATACAGCTCAACATTCAAATATCCACACAAAATTGAACTGGTAAGTAATGCTTTAAAAAGGGTGAAGCAATGGTTTTTTTTTACTTTTCTTCAGCTTTTATCTTTCTTATCTCTTGATATGTCATTAAATTAAGATTTATGAGCAAATAATATAATCACAAGAAAAATCGACAATCCCTAGTCCTCCATAATCCACTAGTTAAATCTAACAACAATTATCCTTGGTACGTTTCAATAAACGCCAAAATTACTCGTTAATTAAAATCATGCAATCTATTAATCCGTTTTCAGGCGAAATAATTAATCATTATCCAAAATACTCTTCATCAGAACTAGAACAGATTATTCGTAAAGTTGATTATGCCTTTCATTTATGGAAGCAAACCCGTTTTGATGAACGATCTATATACATGAAAAATCTTCAAGCAATATTACTTATAAAAAAAGAAGAGCTAGCCGATATTATGGTTGCTGAAATGGGCAAAGTAAAACGCGAAGCGGTAGCTGAAATTGAAAAGTGTGCACATATTTGTTCATTTTATGCCAACAATGCTGAAGAATTCCTAAAAAACAAACCCATCAGCACAGAAGCTTACGAGTCTTACATCAGCTATCAACCCATAGGAACAGTTTTCGCCGTAATGCCCTGGAATTTTCCTTTTTGGCAGGTCTTTCGTTTTTTAGCACCTGCATTAATGGCTGGCAATACAGGTGTTTTGAAACATGCTTCGAATGTATCAGGTTGTGCCTTACGTATCGAAAAATTAGTGTATGAAGCTGGTTTTCCAGAAAATGTTTTTCGGACATTACTGATAGGTTCAGAAGCAGTGAAAGCTGTTATAGAAAACCCACTAATTAAAGCTGTCACCCTTACCGGCAGCGCTCCAGCTGGAAAATCAGTGGCTGCAACTGCAGGATCTGTATTAAAAAAATCAGTACTCGAGTTAGGAGGTAGTGATCCATACTTGATTCTTGAAGATGCTGATCTAGAAGCCGCAGCTCGACTGTGTGTAAGCAGTCGCTTATTAGATGCTGGGCAAAGCTGTATTGGCGCTAAACGATTTATTATTGCTGACCAAATTTACGATCAGTTTAGATTAAAATTTGTATCATTAATGAGTCAGGCTACTTTCGGTAATCCACTTGATCCTCAAATAACAATCGGCCCATTAGCACGGCTGGATTTACGTAACCAGTTACACCTGCAAGTCACAAAAAGTCGCGACCTCGGAGCAACCGTTTTACTCGGTGGATATATTCCTGATGGAGAATCTGCCTTTTATCCCCCCACTGTTTTAGAGCATGTAACACCTGGAATGCCGGCCTACCACGAAGAAATGTTTGGACCTGTCGGTGTATTATTTCGCTTTAAAACTGAAGAAGAGGCAATTCAAATTGCTAATGATACTGTGTTCGGTTTAGGGGCTGGTATTTTCACGGCTGATATAGAAAAAGCTAAAGTACTTGCGGAAAAAGGACTGGAAGCAGGATGCGTATTTATAAACGACTTTGTAAAGTCTGACCCTCGACTTCCATTTGGTGGTATTAAAGAAAGTGGTTATGGGCGAGAGTTATCTGAATTTGGCATAAGAGAATTTATGAATATAAAGACAATATTGGTGAAATAGTTAAAAAACATCTTAACTCAATATCAAAACATATAAGAAAATATTTTTTGATTTCACTTGTAAATTTAAACAATCGGCACTTACGTTTTGCGATAAAACCCAAAAAAAATCTTCTGTAAAGTTTATAATGTAAGACTTTTTGATGTGTAATGGCAGTTGAATTAATGACAGATTTTATCCCCGGTCAACGCTGGATTAGTAATACCGAGTCAGAACTTGGTTTAGGCCTTATTCTTGAGGTAAATTTCAAACGAGTTACTGTGCTTTTTTTAGCCAGTGATGAAAAACGTATTTATGCGAGTGACAATGCCCCCTTAACTCGTGTCAACTTTGCTATTGGCGATACGATTGAGTCAATTGATGAAGAAAAAATTACGGTTACTCATTTAATTCAGAAAGACGGTCTCATTACCTATGTGGGACACAATGAATTTGGAGAAGAAGTTCATTTGGAAGAAATTGAACTCAACCATCACATTCAGTTTAATAAACCTCAAGATCGACTCTTTACAGGTCAAATTGACCCTAGTTCTTGGTTTTTATTACGCTATGAAACATGGCTAAGACTTCAACGACTACAACAATCTCCTATTAAGGGTTTGCTGGGTGGCCGAACTTCATTAATTCCGCACCAATTATATATTGCTCACGAATCAGCAAACCGGTCTGCTCCAAGAATTATGCTGGCAGATGAAGTGGGTTTAGGTAAAACTATCGAAGCTGGTTTAATCCTCCACCACCGACTCATCAACAACCTGACCCAACGTGTATTAATTATTGTTCCAGAAAGCCTTTTACATCAGTGGTTGGTTGAGATGTTAAGGCGCTTTAACTTACGATTTAGTGTATTTGACGAAACTCGCTGCCTTGAAGAACTTAATCTTGACGGTCTTGATGATAGCGATAGTCGACCAGAAGACGATAATAACCCCTTCTTAACCGAACAATTGGTTTTGTGTAGTCAGCGTTTTTTCTCTGACTATCCTCGTCGTCAGGAACAAGCCCTACAAGCAGGCTGGGATATGGTCATTGTTGATGAAGCCCATCATCTTGAATGGAATGAACAAACTGTTAGTCCTGAATACCAATTTGTTGAACAATTGAGTCTGCAAACCCCTAGCCTTATCTTACTAACCGCAACACCTGAACAATTGGGAAAAGAAAGTCATTTTGCCCGATTAAGACTATTAGACCCTGATCGATTTTATAGTTTTTCTGCATTTCTTGAAGAAGAGCGTCTGTTTGAACCCGTTGCCAATGCTGCCAAATTATTACTGGCAGGGCAAACACTTGATGATGACGATCATCACCATTTAACCAAGTTACTTAAAGATGATAATGTCAGCGGCCTATTGGAAAATCTTAATGATGCTTCAAAATCGGTCGCAGCACGAGAAGCGTTAATTAAAATACTACTTGATCATCATGGTACCGGACGTATTTTGTTTAGAAATTCTAGACAAACTGTAAAAGGCTTTCCAGAACGTGAACGTTATGGCTATGCGTTAACCGGCTTACAAAACGATGCCAACTTGCTACAGGATCCTCGTTATATTTGGCTGATTGACAAATTAACATCTACACTGACTAGTGACTCAAATACCTCTCTTCGTGGACAGAAAGCTTTATTAATCTGCAAACATGCTCAAACAGCCATCGATCTTGAACAAACCTTAAAAAACAGAGGGGGCATTGCATCGGCGGTTTTTCATGAAGGTATGACTATTATTGAGCGAGATCGAGCAGCCGCTTATTTTGCTGATGAAGAGAGTTCCGCACGCTTATTAATTTGCTCAGAAATTGGAAGCGAAGGTAGAAACTTTCAGTTTGTCCATCATTTAATTCTATGGGACCTCCCAAACAACCCTGACTTATTACAGCAACGTATTGGTAGACTCGACCGTATCGGACAAAAACATATTATTCAAATTCACATTCCATATCTAGAAAATACGCCTCAACACAGCTTGTATAGATGGTATGACGAAGGACTTAATGCGTTTTGCACTAATAATTCAGCTGCACAAGCAGTTGCAGATCAACTACACGATGATCTATTCGAGCTATTAGATAATAATAATCAAACCCATATTGATACCTTCATAACTAAAACACGCCTCTTAAGTGCTGATATTGAGAAACAATTACACAATGGCCGCGACCAATTATTGGAATTAAACTCCTGTCGCCGAGACTTAGCTGACCAACTAATAGCCCAATTGAACAACTATGAACGTGAAGGCATGGTCTGGCCTTACATGGAAAATGTCTTTGAATGTTATGGTGTTGATACCGAATTCCATTCTCCTGATTGTTTTATTATTCGACCCAGCGATCATTTACGTGTCTCACACTTTCCCGGCTTATCTGAAGATGGCATGACGCTAACGGTAAATAGGCAAATTGCCTTGGCACGTGAAGAACTACAATTTTTAACGTGGGAACACCCAATAGTAACCGCCTCAATGGATTTGATTTTATCCAGTGAAACCGGTAATGCCGCCATCAGCGTAATTAAACACAATGATCTGAAAGCCGGTCAATTTTTGCTGGAATGTTTATTTATCGTCGAATGTAGTGCGCCTGCCGAATTACAAATCAACAGATTTTTGCCACATACGCCCATACGAATTCTCATCAACCAGCATGAGAAAGATTTGACCTATTCCATAGACCATCAAAGCTTGCTAGAAACAGGTAAAAATTTTGATAAACAACAAATTATAAGCTTCTTAAATAATCAACGACTACCCATCACTACACTTTTGGCTTCAGCAGAACAAAAAGCTAAGATTGAAATGCAAGAAGTCATCGACAGTGCAACGAATAATATGCTTGAATCACTTTCTGCAGAAATTAAACGTCTGGCAAGATTGAAAAAAGTTAACCCGACAATCCGAGCTGAAGAAATCGAAGAGCTAAAAGATATGACCATGCTGGCTCATGAGAATATACAAGCGGCTCAATTACGATTAGACGCCGTTCGTTTCATCATTACCAGTTAAATATTCCTATGTTAAATATCGGTAAAATAAATACGTTAAATGTAGTCAAAAAACAAGGTGCTAATATCTACCTTGCTAAGGGTATGTCTGCCAACGTATTACTGGCAGACAAGAAACCACCTGAAAACAGTCAAATAGGAGACACATTGGATGTATTTGTCTATGTTGACTCTGAAGGTCATCTTGCAGCAAGTACAAAAATACCATTGGCACAGGTTGATGATATTGCTTGGTTAAAAGTAGTATCACTTAACTATGTTGGGGCTTTTTTGGATTGGGGCTTACCCAAAGATTTATTAGTCCCATTTAGTGAGCAACACCACGAAATGGAAGTCGGTAAGTCTTATTTGGTTAAACTGTTTCTTGATGACAAAAACCGAATTGCCGCAACTACCAAAATCGATCGTTTTATTGAAGATGAATCCATTAATTTTGAACTAGGTCAAAAAGTCTTACTTATCATCGCTGATAAAACCGAGCTAGGAGTTAAAGCCATTGTGAACCATACTCACTGGGGTATGTTGTATCAAAATGAACTCTTTAAACCGGTCAGAAAAGGCCAAAAAACTTATGGCTACATTAAACAAATTAGAGAAGATGGGAAGATTGATCTCATTCTGCAAGAACCCGGTTACGGTAAAGTCATCTCACTAACCGATAAAATCTTAATCAAACTAAATAAAAACAATGGTGTGCTGATGTTAAGCGATAAAAGCCCACCAGATGCTATTTATGCAGCCTTTGGCGTCAGTAAAAAGGTATTTAAACAAGCAATTGGTGCGCTGTATAAAAAACAGTTAATCAGCATTGATAAAAATGGAATTAAGTTGGTTTAATAAATAGAAATATTGACAATCTTGACTCTTACTCTTCTAAATTAATACCGCTGCTCTATTACCAGTGCCCATGGCCGGTCCTTTATAGGAAGTACTTTTCCTGTTACATCTAATTTAATATGGGCCATACTAACCGCATCAGCAACATTACCCCCAATCACATCCAGTTCACCAGGTCTTTTTGCTACGACTAAATCACAATGGTAAGCCCCCCGCTTTAAGTCATTATAATTATGAATGGACTGGATAAAAACGTCACCCCGCGGCGCACAAATAATGTCACCTGGTTTTGGCGTATAAGCATTGACAGGATGGCTTACAAATCTGTTTTCTGGACTAGCATCCAGCAGATGTTCAATATAATCCCAATGTAACACGGTAGAAGGGAAGTCACTTTCTGGTACACCGGCACTTCGAACTAACCAGACCATAAAAGCACCCGACCAAGGTCTAATTTCTCCTTGATGGCCAATTATTGGTAAGTCTGTCGCCCTATACCAATACATAAAAATCCGGCTGAAAAACGGTGGAAGCTTTTCATGCCCATGGATAACATTAATCGGGTAAGTCACTGCTGGTGGTTCACTATCATAATTGATCTCAGGGTTACCAAATAACTCCCACTCCTGACGAGCAAGATATATCATTCTTTCTCTAATGTTTGGAATAACAAACGAAGAAGACACAGTATGTTCAACTGCAATGACGGGGGTTAGACCCTGTTTCTGCATAGCACAACCCGAAAGTACTAAAACAAAACAAACAAAAAAATAGGATGTGCTTAAATAACATCTAAGATTCATCATCATTACATGGCTACATTAAGCTCAGTCGGATTACTAAGACGACTTATTGATCTGCAACTTTTTAACAATATTGGATCCCAATGCTTAATACCCCAGTTAAGCATCTCAGTTACCGGAGCCTGTTGGAGCTCCGTAGGCGGGTTTTGTTTTAATAAGGTCAGTACTTCATAAATAATTTTACTAGGATTTTTTAAATCAACTGCAGTAGCCAGAGTTTGTTTACTGAGCTTATAGCCTTGTTCATCAATAATGACCGGAACATGCATATAACGAGGCGTATCAAATCCTAATATTTGCTGTAGATAAATTTGTCTCGGAGTCGCTTCTAGTAAATCGTATCCTCGCACGACATGATTAATCTGCTGCCTGTTATCATCAATAACTACTGCAAACTGATAGGCAATAATATGATCTTTTCTTTTTAAAATAAAATCACCGTGCGTAGCAAGATTATATGAGATTAATCCTTGCAACTCATCGTTAAAAGAAATCACCCGACTATCGGTTTTAAGTCGATACGCATAAGGATTTTGTGGCTCCCCGTGTTTTTCACGACACCGCCCTGAATAGATATCAGTCAATATTTTTCGACTGCAGGTACACGGATAAATGAGGTTTTCTTTAAATAATTCATCAAGCACTTCCTGATAAATATCTACTAACTGACTTTGATAAAATACGCTTTGATCCCAATGTAAACCAAAGATATCAAGTGTTTTTAATATGCTATCAGCAGCACCTTTTATATTGCGAGGGATGTCTAGATCATCGATGCGCAGTAACCACAACCCCTGTTTTGATCGGGCTTGAAGAAAACTGGCTAATGCTGTGTAAAGTGAACCAAAATGTAAAGGGCCGGAAGGCGAAGGTGCAAACCGGCCAATGTAGGGCTGTTTATCAAACACGACAAACCGGTTTAGCCCATTTGTTTTTCTCTAATTTCATCAAGCGTTTTGCAGTCAATACATAAACTAGCTGTTGGCCTGGCTTCAAGGCGTCGTATACCAATTTCAATACCGCAAGACTCACAAAAACCATAATCACCTGATTCGATTTCTTTAAGAGATTCATCAATTTTTTTGATAAGCTTACGTTCCCTGTCGCGCGTCCTTAATTCCAAACTAAACTCTGACTCCTGAGTTGCCCGGTCATTTGGATCAGGGAAGTTTGCAGCATCATCCTGCATATGATGCACAGTACGATCTACTTCGTGCATTAGTTCAGCTTTCCAGTTACTCAAAATAGTCGCAAAATGTTCTAATTGAGCTTCATTCATATATTCTTCGCCTTTTGTTTCGATATAAGGCTTAAAACTGAAAGGTGATGCAATTGGTTTAGCACTATCGGTCATCCATTAACTCCTATAGATCAATATAAATAAAAACTTCGCATTTATAACGGAATAATAACGCTTTGGCAAGAATTATTGGTATCATCTCTCTTTTTTACAGATAGGCCTTATATGAAGAATCGATTGGCGAAGCGGAATTCAAAAGTTTCTTCATTTTATGTCATGGAGTTACTTCGACTAGCCAAACAATTAGAAGCACAAGGTGTTGACGTGATTCATATGGAAATTGGTGAACCGGACTTTCCTACACCATCAACTATAATCAATGCCGGCATTAAGCACCTTCAATCAGGTGAGGTTAAATATACACCTGCCGCTGGACTACCTGAATTGCAAAATAAAATTTCATCGTTTTACTTGAAACGCTATGGCGTAAGTATAGATCAACGACGTATTTTTGTAACCCCAGGGGCTTCTGGCGCATTTTTACTAGCTTTTGCAGTCAGTCTCAACCCAAATGAAGAAGTGCTAATGGCAGACCCCTGTTATCCCTGTAACAGCAACTTTGCCACTCTATTTGGCGGCAATACTAAAAGCATCCCTGTTGATGCCAGCACCCACTATCAACTAACCGCTGAACAGATCAAAAAACATTGGTCTTCAACTGCTAAAGGGGCATTAATTGCCTCACCTTCAAACCCTACTGGCACCCTAATTCCCCCTGAAGAATTAAAAAAAGCCATCAATGCTGTCAATGATCTAGAGGGATGTTTTTATTCAGACGAAATATACCATGGCTTAGTTTACGATCAAACAGCACAAACTGCACTCATGTATAGCGACAATGTCTTTATTATCAACAGCTTTTCCAAGTATTTTGGTATGACAGGTTGGCGCATTGGGTGGTTAATCGTACCTAACGACTTTATTGAAGCTACTGAAAAACTAGCACAAAATATTTATATTGCAACATCTACTCAAGCCCAATACGCAGCCTTGGCTGCATTTGATGAGGATACCCTGTCAGAACTTGAGGATAGGCGCTTACAATTTGCCGCCAGACGTGACTTTCTCTATGAAAATTTATTACGCCTAGGCTTTGAAATACCCATTAAACCAGATGGTGCATTTTATATTTATGCCAATTGCAAAAAATTTACCGATGATAGCCATCAATTTGCTTTAGATTTTTTAGCTAAAGAAGGCGTAGCTATAACACCGGGAATAGACTTTGGAAAATACGAGGCTCATCATATGCTACGCTTTTCTTATACCACTTCCCTAGATAAAATGACCGTGGCAATGAAACGTTTGGAACGATTTATTCAACAGAGATAACTATGACTGTACGACAACTTTCAGTAAATGAACTGCAAAATAAAATTAATCAGAAAGAAAATATTTTTTTACTTGATGTCAGGGAACCGAGTGAATTTCAGTACGCGCATATTGAAAACAGCACACTAATTCCTCTTAATCAAATACCAAACCGGTTGGCAGAGCTGAATATTGATCGAGAAATCGTTGTCATCTGCCATCATGGCATGCGCAGCCAACAAGCCGCCAACTACCTTATTCAATCAGGCTTTAAGAATATTACTAATTTAACAGGTGGTATTGATGCTTGGTCTTGTATTTGCGATAACTCGATCCGTCGTTACTAGAAAAATAAAAACTTATACATTTTTGAAATCTTGAGACCATTACCACACAAACACTGTTCGAAAAAAAAATACGCGCTCAAGAAAATAGCTTTATGATAGCTGCCCATATTACAATTTATGAGAATTAACTATGCCCTATACACAAAACATTGTAGATGAAATTAATATTTTAGTTCTCTATAACCTTAGCACTACACAAGAAGGAATAAAGGTGCATAAAACTGCTGCACCAGAGTCAATTGCAGCAACAAAACGTTTATACGATAAAGGGTTGGTCACGCAAGAAGATGGTGGTTATTTAACTACTTTAGGTCACGAAGCAGCTGAGCAAGCACAGGCTGTTTTAAGCTTGTTAAACCCTGCTTGAATCTAGAATCATCCAGTCTCAAAAAGCCAAATTATCATTCTCATTGAGAATATGATAAGGACATACACAAAAAAAAAGGCTTAACGATCAATCGCTAAGCCTTTTTGTTAATTTAAAATACACCTATGAATCAGCGTTTAGGCTTCCATAACGACAGCTGTCTTGATTTTTTTCATCGCATTTTGCTCTAACTGCCTGATTCTCTCTGCAGACACATTGTATCGATCAGCAAGTTCATGCAAAGTAGATTTTTTCTCAGTCAACCAACGACTCGAAATAATATCAAAACTTCTCTCATCTAATTCCGCCATTGCAAGTGACAATCGATCCTGACCATGCCCCTCCCAATCAGAATTCTCTAACAATATAGACGGATCAGTACCATATTGATGGAGGTAGCTTGCTGGATAAGTTCCACTTTCGTCTGAAGACTCATCAACAGGCATATCAAATGACAAATCCTGATTGCCTAAACGTTTTTCCATTTCATAAACGTCAGTCACATCAACATTCAAATCTGCGGCAATAGCGATAGCTTCGTCATTAGACAACCAACCTATGTTTTTCTTTGACTTACGTAGATTGAAAAAGAGTTTACGCTGAGCTTTAGTTGTAGCGACTTTTACTATGCCCCAATTTTTTATCACATATTCGTGAATTTCAGCTTTAATCCAATGTACCGCAAAAGATACTAAGCGGACACCTATGTCAGGATCAAAACGTTTTACTGCTTTCATCAGCCCTACATTACCTTCTTGAATAATGTCAGGCATTGATAAACCATAACCACTATAGCCTCTCGCGACATGAACAACAAAACGTAAATTAGTCATAATTAACTCACGTGCAGCTTCCAAATCACCATCATCTCGATATCTTAATGTTAAATCACGTTCTTCATCAACGGTCAATCTTGGCATTTGCCGAACTAAATTCAGATAGGCATCAAATGTCCCAACCGATAAATTAACCGGTAAAGCTAATGCATTACTCATACGACCTCCTAGAAAATAACTTTAAGTTAATTCTAGCACTCTATAAGAAAGAGTGCTAATAATTTTTAAGGCTATTTCACTAAGGCCTTGTGTTTTGAAGCTGACAAATAAGTACCACCCAAGAGCCCAACACACCCAAAAATGAGGTAAGACTTATCATTGCCAATGTTTCAGAAAAACTTAAAAACATTAAATGAAAACCTCCCCCATAAAGCTCCGAGAGAACTTCAACTGACTGCCTTAAAATTAACATCAAGATAGTAACGATAAACCAAGCAGACATTCCTGAAAGAAAGCCAATCCAAAAACCAGTGTACAAAAATGGCCTATATATGAAAGAATTTGTAGCGCCCACCAATTTGGCGATAACTACTTCCTCACGTCGAGCATGCAATTCTAGTCGAACGGTATTACCAATAATAAACAACACAGCAGCTGCTAAAAGCATATTAACCAAACTGGTAAAAAGACGCACTAAAGAGACAATAGATTGGAGTCGCTCAACCCACTGCGTATCCATCTGAGCAAAATCAACCTCAGGATACTGCTGAAAACTTTTAAATAGGCTACTTAATGTCTCTTTATCATCCAATGTGTTTTTTGCTAAAACCTCTATTACAATCGGTAAAGGATTTTCCTCTAATCTCTCAATTACAGCACCAAAGCCGCTGTAACTTTTAAAATCTGCTAATGCCTGCTCTCTGGTTATTAATTTAACCTCCTTTACATTAATATTGTCCCTCACATTATTAGCTAATTTATTAGCGTGCATATCAGAGACATCATCCCTCAGAAATAGAGAAATTTGATTACTCGTTTCAAAATTACCGGTTAATTGCTGAAGATTATTTACTAAAATATAAAATCCGCTGGCTAGTGAAATAGCAATTGCCAATACTGCTATTGTCATAATCGACGTAAAAGGTGAAGCAACCAATCGACCAAGACTAGAAAACAAGGCATGTGCATGAACATCTCTATGAGCATTTATTTTATCTCGTAAACCACCCCCAGCAGATTTAGTTTGCCTTATTTCCTGCCTAACTTGCTTAACAGGTGGATCTTTTATGATACGATTTTTATATTCACGCTTCATACTTCAACTCGAAACTAATTGACCATGGTCTAACTTTAAGACACGGTGATTGAGCTGTGTAATTAATGAAATATCATGGGATGCAATCAAAACAGTAACTCCTACCTGCTGAAATTGTCCAAATAAAAACATAATTTCTGCAGACAAATCAGGATCTAGGTTACCTGTTGGCTCATCGGCAATAATAATTGGCGGCTTATTAACTACAGCCCTAGCAATACCCACCCGTTGCTGCTCACCACCCGACAGAGCCAAAGGATATTTTTTTTCTTTACCCGTCAAACTAACCTTATCTAACGCAGCTCTTACTCTACGAGTAATTTCATGATGCCCAAAACCAGCTATTACCAGAGGCAAAGCGACATTATCAAAAACCGTTCTATCTTTAAGTAACTTATAATCTTGATAAATAAAGCCCATTTTTCTCCTTATATAAGGTAATTGACTTTCTTTTGCCTGACTCAAATCCTGTCCATCTACCAATATCTGTCCTCGACCACAACGCTCCATTGCCGCAATCAACCTTAGTAAAGTGCTTTTACCTGCGCCTGAGTGTCCAGTTAAGAAAGCTATTTCTCCACGCTTTAATTGAAAACTGACATTACGCAAAACGTCACCAGTTTCAGGGTATCTTTTCCAAACATTAACAAAACTTATCATGATTACTTAATCTTTCACGAATAATGCATCGACAAAACGCTCTGAATCAAAATCTTGCAAATCATCAATACCTTCTCCAATACCTATAAATCGTATTGGAATACCTGCATGTTTAGCTAATGCAAAAATAACCCCACCTTTTGCAGTGCCATCGAGTTTGGTTAATACCAAACCCGTCAATGATAGCGCCTCATTAAACAATTTTGCTTGAGATAGTGCATTTTGTCCTGTTCCTGCATCTAATACCAACAATACTTCGTGAGGGGCTTTCTCATCAAGCTTACTCATAATCCTTTTTACTTTTTTTAATTCATCCATTAAATTTGATTTCGTATGCAATCTACCCGCCGTATCTGCAATTAATACATCAATACCTTTAGCTTTTGCAGACTGGAGTCCATCATAAATAACAGATGCCGAATCTGCACCCGTATGCTGCGCTACCACATGAATATTATTGCGCTCGCCCCAAACTTCCAATTGTTCAACCGCGGCTGCTCTGAAAGTATCGCCCGCAGCCAACATGACACTATGGCCTTGTGCCTGCAAACGTTTAGCTAATTTTCCAATCGTTGTCGTTTTACCTGCACCATTAACACCAACAACTAGAATAACAAACGGTGTATCTTGCTTAGAAATACAAAGTGGAATGCTGCAAGGGTTCAATATACTTAATAACTCTTGTTTCAAAGCAATTGATAAAGCAACTCCATCTGTTAATTGATGCCGTTCAACACTTTTAGTTAAATGACTAATTATTTCTGCGGTAGCATCAACACCGACATCGGCCATTAATAAGCTGGCTTCAATTTCCTCAAGCAAATCATCATTAATTTCTTTCTCGCCAATAGGCAGACTCGCTAATATTCCGCTAAGACCAGATCGAGTTCGCTTTAACTGTGACTTTAGTCTCAAATACAAAGACTCAGCTGGCAGTTCTACATAAGCTTCTTCAAAAACAGGCTCCGTTATCGAAACATCTTCGGTCAGCCCAATAACATTAGACTTTAACTCAACAACCTGATTATCAATGACTTGTCTATCGAGATACTCATATTTACTATAAAAACTAATAGCTATTAATGGCAGCATTAATAATGTTGCCACAACATGATGGACTAGTACTGACCATGCTGGCATACCCATTTTGCTACTCATTATTGCCAATACAATCTGTGTAAACAACAACACACCCAACCATATACCAGCTTTTCTAAGTACTGCTAGAGAATTGGTTGCTGTAGCCCGGAACATTACCAAGCTTAATAAGATAAAGTTAAGTAATGCCCCAACTCTATGTAGCCAATTTGCGGCAACTTGTGCTTCAAATGAAATTACGCCAGTGTAACCCGTAAATAATCCACTCAATAAATTAAGGGCATTGTAATAATCCGCATTAGGCCACCATTGACCATTACATTGAGGAAAGCCAACGCAAACTAAGCCAGCATGATTAGCACTAACCCATATCCCTAGAGTAATTTGTAAAAATAAACCCAAGATGACAACGCCAACAAAACGATCCACCTTATGTGTTTTTTTCAAAAAACTAAGCGCCAAACTTGATCTTAAGGACAACCAAAAGAATCCCCAGAAAGTAATCATCCCTAATAACACTTGAACCACTAAAATTATGGGCATAGCCTCTAATTCTTTCGCCCAAATCCCCAACACAGCTTGCATTGCAACCAAGATAATTAAAATAAATGAGACGGTTACTGCGGCGAACTTAAATTGATGTTGGCGCCACGAAAATAAGCCCAAGGTGAAAACCGAAAATCCTAATCCAATTGCTAAATAATCATGAATATTAACTTTTAAGAACTCCATTAGATTTTCACTGATCAACCCCTGATCGACGCCAGATAATCTGATAAATGAACCTAACGTAATTATTATTAATGTCAAAAAAGCACTAAATAGAGATAAATATTTGAACATTTTGTTTCCCATTAACCAATTTGTGAAATTCTAAGTAGATGCATAAGATCATCCTTTACTTTATATGTATTAAAACCTGCTTCATATTGCATCATTAAATTACCCAAAGGATCGATTAAAAAAAGCATGCCGTCTGGTATCGATCCCGACCTAATTTCCATTATTTTTTTGGCCAATTCAGCACTTGGCTTGACTCTTATAAGTTCTGAATTAAGGGCGAAATCACGATTTTCACCGCCAATTAACTTTTCAATTAACTTCTCGTCTATTTTATTATCTTCGCGAAGTAATCTCGTAAAAAGAGCATTATCTTCCTTGTTTTCAGTCCGCCGTAATCGCCACAACAGCATATCTTTCAACCACCATTCATTACTTATAACCTGGGGTATTTCTTTTAAAAGAATAACTATCCGCCGTGTTCTTGGCAACTCCTTGTTTAACATCAGCCTAAGTTGTTTGGTTTTAAGTATCGCATCCAAACAAATCTCATTACAACCCACACCAGGAATCACATTAACTATTAACCAATGGCCAGGTAACTCACCTAAATTTGCATTTGAAAATGAATCATACCCAATAAACTCGGTACGATTAATTGATAAAGGTGGATTTATCAATTGTCCTCTATTAGTCGTTCCTTTTACTAAACCCGGGTTTTCTTTTAATCCCCAAGCTATTAAAAAAGGAATAATAGTCATACCAAATATAACTAAGATTAACAGTCGATTTTTTTTCTGCTGAGTATTCATCATTTTTTCAAGCTATACCAAAAAAATAGCATCGTTAAAGTAAATGCCAACGCAAACCATTGTATAGCATAGGCTGTATGTTGCTCTGGCAGCATAATTTTAGCTGCCTGCCAATCCCTTTTATAACCCTCGGGGAGATCGTTCTCCAGCTCAATCTGATAAGGAAAAACTGGATACCCAAGTTTATTAGCCAAAACTTGATTATCTATTACTTGAACGACAGATGGCCAACCTTTAGTTGGGATTTCAGCACCATTCAATTTAATACCCACGCTAGGAAAGCTATTTATACGACCCACTATCTCAAATTGTTGCGACTTAATTTGTATATCTGGCAAATTAGATCTATCTTGACTTAATGGAATCCAACCTCTATTGACTAAAACTGCTTTTGAGTCGCGTTCAAGAATAAATGGCGTTAAAACAAAATAACCCGCTTTTCCACCACTAATTTTATTATCAATCAAAAACTGATGTGCTTGGTCATAATGTCCTAAAATCTGCACCTTTTTATACTTTATCGCAGCCACGTTATCGTAACTAGTGCTGGCTATATCTATAATATCGTCTGAACCTAAACCCTGCGCTTGCTTCTCAAGAATCATTCTTTTGGTTTCTGCCCTACCCAACTGCCAGAGACCCAATGTTATTAATATTATTAAAAGCAATATATAGACCAGAGTCGGTGCTTTTTTTAACCTCATTAAATAATCCACCTATTCATAATCATCCTTTTCCTGCTAATCTATTGGCACAATCGCTTCAATAAACGAAAATACATAACTACTCAATAAACTGTAACTTTACCATGATTATCAAAAGCGTCGTTATCATTGCCTTTATTCTGATAATTATCAGTCTTGGCTCAGCATTATTTCATTTGGTTAACCATAAGAATGAAGAAAATTCTCAAAAAACTGTTAAGTCACTAACTTTTCGTATCGCTCTTTCAATTGTATTATTTATTTTTATATTTTTTGCAGTAGTAACTGGACAAGTTAAGCCTCATGGACTTGGTGTCAAAATGCACACACAAGATCAAATTCAGCCAGGGCAATCAACTCAATAGATAAACTAAACTTGCCGACAAAAAAAAAGCGCCGCCTATAATTAGGCGGCGCTTTTTTAAGTTGAATAATTTATTTAGATTAAATAAACAAACACAAACAACCCTAACCATACAACGTCAACAAAATGCCAATACCAAGCAGCAGCTTCAAAGGCAAAATGATTTTCTGGTTTAAAATGACCTTTACTACTCCGAAACACAACAACACTTAAAATAATGGCTCCCACGCAAACATGAAAGCCATGAAATCCTGTCAACATAAAAAAAGTAGATCCATACACTCCTGAACCCAAAGTTAAACCCATTTCAGTGTAGGCATCATGATACTCAATTGCCTGGAATGTCACGAACAAGAAACCTAAAGCTACTGTTGCTATTAAGCCTTTGATTAACTGATCTCTATTTTTTGCAAGCAAACCATGGTGCGCCCAAGTACAAGTAACACCACTAGTTAATAAAATTAATGTATTCAAAAATGGTAAACCCCATGCACTCATAGGTTCAAAATCACCGCCTACTTTCCCTGGACCATTTGTTGGCCATGTTGTCTCAAAAGAAGGCCACAATAGTTCTTTAGTCGCGCCCTCACCTAACCAAGGCACAGACAAATTACGCGTATACCAAAGTGTGCCAAAAAATACCGCAAAAAACACAATTTCAGAAAATATGAACCACATCATGCCATGTCGATAAGAAATACCAACCTCATGATTATACATTCCAGATTCACTTTCATTAGCCTGCAAAGTAAACCAACCCACTAACATGATAACAAAAATTACTAGGCCTATTATCATAATAGTCGGCCCAATTGATGAACCATTTAAATAATTAGCAAATCCAGCCAACATAGTCATTAAACCAGCCGTACCAATAACGGGCCAAGTCGCTTTATGTGGAATGTAATAAGCGGTATTTGTAGACATATCCTTCCCCTTTTATTTTTTTAATGACTTTTCAGTATTATTGAAAAATGTATAAGACAGCGTAATAGTTTTATATTGCTCCGGTAATTTCGGATTAATCACAAAACGCATCGGTAGCGTTTTCAATTCTCGGGCTTTAAAAGTTTGCTCCGAGAAACAAAAGCACTCAATTTTTTCAAAATAACTACTAGTAAGAGCAGGCGAAAAGCTGGCAATTGCTCTGGCGAGCATATCGTTATCAGTTTTATTTTCAGCATAAAAATTCACCGTGTAATACTTACCCGGATGTACCTTTAATTGTTTTTTTTCTGCCCAAAAGACCATAGGTGTTGATTCATTGAGTGTTGTAATGAACTCTACGGTAATCTCTCTATTTGTATCGACTATATAAGCTGACTCTGGAACCTTTTTAATGTCATCAGGACGATCACGCTCTATCCATTTCCACTCACACAAAACATCGTAAATCGGAACCAGCGCATATCCAAAGCCAAACATACTTATAGCAACTAAAAGCAAGATTCGCGCTAATTTAGCGTTTTTCTTACCCACTTTTTCATTCATTGAGATACTGCTTGCGCCACAGCGAAAATATAAAAAACTAAGGCAATACTCACCAAAAGTATTGCCGTTAAAATATTCTTATTTTTTGTCGTCATAAGTCCATGGATAGATTGCAAACAGTAACATCCTAAAACGTAACTTTAATAGCTTAATGTGAATCCAAAACATGCTCAGTTGGAACAATTAAAGGTGGTTCCGACCAAGTATGATAAGGAACAGGTGAAGGCAAGGTCCATTCTAAACCATGCTTGCCTGCATCCTCCCAAACTTCATCAGATACTTTTTCACCTGTACCGCCTCTAATCGTATCTATAACGATATAAAGAAACAGTAACTGACTAGCTCCAAATATAAATCCACCAATACTAGAAATCATATTCCAGTCAGCAAATTGAACCGCATAATCAGGTATTCTGCGAGGCATCCCAGCCAATCCTAAAAAATGCTGTGGAAAAAATAATATATTAACTGAGATAGCTGACAACCAAAAATGCAGCTGACCAATCTTCTCGTTATACATATGTCCTGTCCACTTTGGTAACCAGAAATATCCGGCTGCCATTAACATAAATATAGAAGCAGGAACCAAAGTATAATGAAAATGCGCAACAATAAAGTAAGTATCATGGTATTGAAAGTCTGACGGAGCAATAGACATCATCAAACCAGTAAATCCACCCATAGTAAACAACACTACAAAAGCAATTGAAAACAACATGGGGGTTTCAAAGGTCATAGCTCCTTCCCACATAGTGGCTGTCCAGTTAAATACTTTAACGCCAGTAGGCACCGCAATAATCATGGTCGCATACATAAAGTAAAGCTCTCCAGCAAGTGGCATACCCACTGTGAACATGTGATGCGCCCAAACGATAAATGACAGGAAAGCAATTGATCCTGTTGCCCAAACCATTGAAGCGTAACCAAATAAAGGCTTACGTGCAAACACCGGAATGATTGTTGATGCGACCCCGAAAGTTGGCAAAATCATGATATACACTTCTGGATGCCCAAAGAACCAGAAAATGTGTTCATAAAGAACTGGATCACCACCACCAGCGGCATTAAAAAAGCTAGTGTGGAAGAACTTGTCAGTTAACAGCATGGTCACTGCACCGGCAAATACCGGCATAACAGCAATTAACAAAAAAGCGGTAATTAACCACGTCCACACAAACAATGGCATATCCATCATTTTCATGGCAGGTGCACGCATATTGAAAATAGTCGCAATAATGTTGATCGCACCCATAATGGATGAAATACCTAATAAATGCACAGAGAAGATAGCAAATGGTAATGCTTTACCAACCGTAATTGGTTGCAAAACCAAAGGTGGATACAAAGTCCAACCACCATTAGGCGCTCCACCCTCCATAAACAGAGTGCTCGCTAATAACAAAACACCTGCAACCAACATCCAGAAACTCATATTGTTCATGCGCGGCAATGCCATATCAGCTGCGCCAATCATCAAAGGTATCTGCCAGTTAGCTAATCCTACGAAAGCTGGCATAACAGCACCAAATACCATGACAAGAGCATGCATGGTGGTCATTGAATTGAAAAATGCAGGATCAACAAACTGCAATCCAGGCTCAAACAATTCCGCACGAATAACCATTGCCATTGCACCACCAACAAAAAACATCAGTAAAGCAAACAATAAATACAATGTACCAATGTCTTTATGATTGGTAGTCGTAATCCATCTTAACAACCCTTTTTCAGGGCCGTGATCGTGATGATCATCAGCATGATGACCTTGTTCATCTACGACAGCAGACATAATTTATACCTCAAAAATTATCAAAAGAATGTGAGTTGACAATAGCACTAACGTTCTAGTCATCATCATCGGGAAGTGCAGTTTGCTTGGGTTGTAATTCATCACCCACCTTATTACCCAAATTATTACGAACATAAGTCATCAACTCTGCATATTCCTTAGCATTTAATTTAGCAAAGGACGGCATTTTAGCTGTGCCCGCACGTAAGAAACCGTCTAATGACTCCCACTTCCCAGTTGCTATTTTACTGCCTGTTAAAGCAGGAATTAAGCCAGGCACGCCAGCACCATTAATTTGATGACAACCTACACAATTTTTTAAATAAACCGACTCACCATGAACCATTAATTGCTCACGGCTTTGATCGCTTAAATCAGGCTTTTGTTTTTGCTCTTCTAATGTCTTCTTTACCCAGGCATCATAATCTGCCTGTTCCATAGCAATAACTACGATAGGCATAAACGCATGATCTCTACCGCACAACTCGGTACATTGTCCACGATAGATTCCTGGCTTATCCACAGACGTCCAAGCTTCGTTAATAAAGCCAGGATTAGCATCTTTTTTCCAACCTAAATCAGGTACCCACCAAGAATGTATTACATCAACTGAAGTCAATACGAAACGAACTTTCTTCTTGACAGGGATCACTAAAGGTTTATCAACATTTAATAAGTAATGAGGCACAGAACGAGGATCTGCACTGGCAGTTCTATGAACTCTTTCACTTGCCTCATCCAAATGACTTTCAAAATGAATATCCGTATTCAAATATTTGTAATCCCAATACCATTGCCGCCCAGTAACTTGAATAGTCATGTCTGACTTTTCAACATCACTTAATTCCATCATGGTTTTGGTTGCTGGAATAGCCATCGCAATCAAAATTAATGTTGGAATAATCGTCCAGATAATTTCAACAGTAGTATTCTCATGAAATTGTTTTGCTACATGGCCTTTTGATTTACGATGATGATAAATCGAATAGAACATGGCGCCAAAAACAACAATACCTATGACTACACAAATCCATAGAATAAGCATGTGCAGGTCATAAATGTCATTACTGACTTTTGTAACCCCTTTCATTAAATTGAGGGTATAGTCCGCCTGTGATGTTCTCAGACCTAAAGCCATTAAGATCAGACCTGCGAATAATTGCTTTGCTTTGTTCACTGAGCAGCCTCTTCGATAGTAGTTATAAACTCTTGCAAGTTGTTTGTCGTCGTAATTTCAAGAACTAAAATAATTTCAAGCATTGCTCTCTTTACGTAATTTATCACAAAAACTAGCTAATTTTAACTCATGATGCCTATCTATTCCAGCTGCCTTTTTATGTTTTTTAATTAATCTTAAAAGCTGGTTAATTTAAGCTCCTAAAATTGCCTACAAACTTCTTGGCTATATTTTATTGCTAGCGTAACTTAGCCAAGAAGGACGAATCAATTTTACAACCACCAACCGATGGATGATCCAATACGTCCTGCTCAAAATCCTTATAAGTTGGCGATTGAAAGGCAATGCGATTTATTTTCCCGTCGGAAAATTCAAACTCCAAAGCCCCGCCTTTATTACGCGGACTACCGTCTTTAGTTGTGAATAACAAGATACCCACGTTCGAAATCGGTTTTCCTTGTTGATCATAAAGTATGCGAGCACAACTGAGTTCGTCAATAACCAAACCGGTGAAAACTTGTGTCAGCTGACGAGCACTAACAACAACACCAGCCCCTGGAATTGCGGCCGTAACAGGCATTGCTGATAACGGCGCAGAAGGCGTATTTGGCGTGCTTACAATTGCAGCAGCTGGTGTCACAACCTGATCACTCGAAAGGGCTAATAGTTTTTCCATTCCAAAATCACCCAAATGATTTTGCAATAACACACTTCCTTCACCCTCTTTAACTGATGTCAATAAGGGAAATAATTGTTGCTCCATTTCAGTCTTATTTCCATTCTTAAGAACTGCAAATAATTGTCGTTCAATTGACTTCAGGGGAGTAAAAACCTGATTCTTTTTCTCACTCGACTCATCAATTTGCTTCCAGTCAGATGCTAAATTAACCTGCAAACCCATTGCTTTCATGACGACATAATCATCAACTGCCAGACAAGATCCAAAATTTTTACCCTGATAACTTCTAACAACTTTGCTATGAATATCTTCACTTATTACTTTTTCCGAAGGAATATTGTAATTCTTCCAATCAGTGCTATTAGCTAAAAAATAATAAATAAAAGCATTTCTATCAAATTTGTTGAACCCTAAATCCTTCATAACCACCTTAATTTTCCTACAATTGGCTTCTACCTCTTCATAATTACCCCAATTAGGCTTTAAATTTGGCTTTGCGGAATGTTGTGATTGTTCAATAAGCTGTAACAATTTAATTTCACCTGCACCTGACTTAATGGGTAAATAACCTATTTCATCGAACGATAAATCTCGGGCATCAGGTAATCCGTCTGGCGATGCCTTTAAAAGCAAAGAAGGAATAATTTCCGGATAAATTTTCAACTCACCTAAAAGCTGGGTATCTGAACCTAAAACATTTACTCCACCCTCAGCAACCGAGTAAACATTGAATACAGTTTGATTAAGAACACCTGCTTTACCCGAAAAAGTAACCATAGAAGCCAATGAGTGTAATTCTGAACTGTGTTTTACAGTAGCCGAAGGGACTGTAGTCGTCTTATTTATCGGATTTGTCTTTGTCCATTGCTCAGTAAACTGTCCCACAACAGCAACACCCATACCCACGCCCGTCAATGCCAATAAATTACTGGCAGCTGTTACATCACCGACCAATCCAGCAACATCTACATCACTATTAACGCTTGAGATAAAACTATAATCAACGAGAGTCTCTTTCCCCAAATCTAATCGCATCCATGGGGTTAAGTTGATTTTCTTAGCCTCAAATTTAAAATTACATTTTCCTGTTGTTGCCTGATAAGAAAACCCAGCAGCTTCATTATTAAATTTAAGACTGTCATTATGTACACTAAAAATAAGTGCAGAAGACAAATCGCCTTTCTCATATGATGGTGTCATATTACTGCAACCATTTTTTGAAACGTTATCACCTTTGAAAACAAAATCCGAAATTAACCTAAGGTAATAATCATCTCCATCAATAGACTGAAAACCTGGCAATGCCTGGAACTGATGTGCCTGAAATGATTGGGCTGAATGAGAGTCACTTTCTCGAACAGAGGGATAATCAATAGCAACTTGCCGAGTAGATGCACACCCTCCCAATACAACACTGGCAAGCAAACTAACTATATAACGAATTGACATGCTACAGACCTTTGAACTACAAAATTACAGAGTGGATAAGCTAGAAAACTTAAACTATAGAGTTTACACCAAGCCGCTATGATGTTTTATTTTTCTTAACCCTGATTATCAATCGAATCTTAATCAAATCTAATCACCATGAATTCATTCATTAAGTAATTAAAACCTTCTCCAAGATTTCTCAGCTGATTACAAAATAGATAGTGCTTCTATATTTTTCCCACATTTTAAATTCATAACATGTAAAATTAACCTCATATTTTTAAAAAATTTTAGGGTGCTAAAGTGTTTAGAGGAACAACCATACTTTCCGTACGTCGTGGTAACAAAGTTGTTATAGGTGGTGACGGTCAAGTCACTTTAGGCAACACTGTAATGAAAGGCAACGCTCGAAAAGTTCGTCGACTTTATCATGACAAAGTTATTGCTGGTTTCGCCGGAGCAACTTCAGATGCATTTACTTTATTCGAACATTTCGAAGGTAAGCTGGAAAAACATCGAGGCAACTTGACACGAGCCGCTGTTGAGATGGCCAAAGATTGGCGCACAGATCGCGCATTAAGAAAACTGGAAGCCTTACTAACCATTGCAGACGCCAAAACCTCTCTAATCATTTCTGGAACTGGCGATGTGATCGAACCAGAATATGATTTAATGGCTATCGGATCAGGTGGCGCTTTTGCTCAGGCGGCCGCACGTGCCTTACTTGAAAATACCGACCTAAGCGCACGAGAGATTGTTGAAAGATCACTAAACATAGCTGCTGATATTTGTATTTATACCAATCATAACTTGCGAATAGAAGAACTAGACGCAGAACCCACCGAGTAAACGCATGACACAAATGACACCTAAAGAAATCGTACATGAATTAGACAAGCATATTGTCGGGCAAGCCGGCGCCAAACGCTCTGTTGCTATTGCGCTAAGAAACCGATGGCGACGTCAACAAGTTGATTCTGCTTTACGCGATGAAATAACACCAAAAAATATTTTAATGATTGGCCCAACGGGTGTTGGTAAAACAGAAATAGCTCGTCGCCTAGCACGTTTGGCAAACGCCCCGTTTATAAAAATAGAAGCGACTAAATTTACTGAAGTGGGTTATGTGGGTCGAGATGTCGAATCTATCATTCGAGATTTAATAGACACTGCTGTTAACATGACACGCATGATAGAAATAGCAAAAGTCCAACATGCCGCATACGATGCCGCCGAAAACAAAATTCTGGATATTCTTCTCCCCAGAGCTGACGCAGGCATGCTATCTGAATCAGAAGAAAGTACCCGACAAAAAATGCGTAAAAAATTACGTGAAGGTGATTTGGATAACAAAGAAATAGAAATTGATGTGCATATTGCTCCTATGGGGGTCGAAATCATGGCCCCTCCGGGTATGGAAGAAATGACTAGTCAATTACAAGGCATGTTCCAAAACATAGGTTCGGGGAAAACAAAATCTCGTAAAATGCCAATTAAAAAAGCTTTACACACTTTACAAGAAGAAGAAGCAGGGAAACTTGTTAACGAAGACGATATTCGTCTTCGCGCTGTTGATGCTGTAGAACAAAATGGTATCGTATTTTTAGATGAAATAGACAAAATCTGCAAGCGCTCGGAATTAGGCGGCGGAGGCGGGGAAGTTTCTCGTGAAGGTGTTCAACGCGACCTATTGCCTCTAGTCGAAGGCAGCACAGTTACTACAAAATATGGCGCTATCAAAACTGACCATATTTTATTCATCGCATCAGGAGCATTTCATGTTGCCAAACCCTCGGACTTAATTCCTGAGCTTCAAGGTCGCTTCCCCATTCGTGTTGAATTAAATGCACTGTCAGCCGATGATTTTGTTCGCATACTAACAGAGCCTAATGCTTCTTTAACGGAACAATATGAGGCTTTATTAGCGACAGAAGGCGTGTCCTTATCATTTTCAACTGATGGCATTCAACGGATTGCCGAACTGGGTTGGCAAGTCAATGAGACCACCGAGAACATAGGTGCAAGGCGACTACACACCATGCTAGAGCGTTTACTAGAAGAAATTTCTTACAACGCCCCTGACCTTACTGAAAAAACCATCATTATTGATGCCGCTTATGTTGACCAACACTTAACTGAATTTGCTGAAGATGAAGATTTAAGTCGTTATATTTTATAGAAATATCTGACTTTATTATGACTTTGAGCGCTTTATAACTGCTTGATATTTATTGTATGCATGTAACTGCAAACCCAAACAATAGTTGGCCCACTGAAATCAAGCTGCATCAAATTTCTAGTATTTTAGAAATCAGCTTTAATGACGGTAGCAGTTATCAATTACCCTGCGAATATCTTCGTGTTTTCACTCCATCTGCGGAAGCCGTTGGACATGGTCCGGGGCAAGAAATTCTTCAAACCGGCAAAGAAGATGTCACTATTAAAGAAATCAAACCCGTAGGGAATTATGCGATTACTCCCCTATTTAGCGACGGCCATAACAGCGGAGTTTATACTTGGAATTATCTTTATCAACTAGGATCTGAATATCAAACATTATGGGCCAACTACCTAAAAAAACTTGAAGTTGCAGGTTATAGGCGTAAAGAAACACTTAAAAATTAGGCATGAAAATGACAGATGACAACACCACCCATTTTGGTTTCAAACAAGTAGCCACCGAAGACAAGGTTAATCTTGTACGCGGAGTATTTGATTCAGTTGCTGGACAATACGATATTATGAATGACCTGATGTCGTTAGGCATTCATCGCATTTGGAAACGCGTAGCAGTTCAATTAAGCAATGTCCGTAAAGGTGAACAAGTACTTGATCTGGCCGGTGGAACTGGCGATCTAACCTTATTATTTGAGCAGCGCGTTGGCAAACAAGGCCAGGTTGTATTAGCAGACATCAATTCAGAAATGTTGCGGACAGGTCGCAATCGTCTAATAGACAAAGGTTTAATCGGCAATATCCGTTATGCCCAAGTTAATGCTGAATGCCTCCCCTTTGCAGACAATACCTTTGACTGCGTCTGTATCGCTTTTGGTCTCCGTAATGTCACGGATAAAGATGCTGCCTTACGCTCCATGTTCAGAGTCCTAAAGCCTGGAGGTCGCATTATTGTGCTGGAATTTTCGCACCCCACCGATAAAGTCACTGAAGCAGTATATGATTTTTATTCTTTCAAGCTATTACCTAAAATCGGGAAATTTGTCGCTAAAGATGAAGATAGTTATCGATATCTGGCTGAATCTATTCGCATGCACCCAAAACAGGATGAGCTGAAAAAAATGATGGAAAATGCAGGACTTGAACGCTGTGAATTTTTCAACATGTCGCAAGGCATCGTTGCTATCCACAGAGGCTATAAAATTTAACATGTCCATCAAGCACTTATTGATAGGGGCATTAGAAACTGCAGTCAACAAATTTATTACCCTAGATCAAAACAGTAGCAATTATCTGACACCTTTGTCAGGAAAAATAATTGCTATCACTATTTTGCCGTTTAACGAAACTGTTTATTTATACCCTTCTGCTGATTCAATACAATTGGCCGATTTCAGCTCTGAAAGTCCGGACACACATTTAACTGGCTCAGTTTTTTCCTTTGGATTAATGGGCTTTAATTCAAATCCGATGCGATCAATTTTCTCCGGAGAGGTTAAGATTGAGGGCGACATGCAGACTGGGCGAAAATTTCAGACACTCTTCGCTAAACTTGATATAAATCTCGAACAGCAACTTGCCAAATACACTGGGGACGCTTTAGCCCATAACATAAGTCAGTTTCTAAGAATCGGTCAAAGTTGGGGTCAAGAGTCTATTGACACATTCAAACTTAATGCCTCAGAATTTTTACAAGAAGAAACTCGTGACTTACCGGCTAAACCTGAGATTGACATCTTTTATCGTCAAGTCGATGAATTACGCACTGACTTTGATCGACTACAAAGTAAAATTGAACGACTTAATAAATTTTTTAAGGATTTACCAGAAAAAACAAAGTAAAAATAAAAAACATTCCTAATAATTCTAACAGAGCAGCACTAAACTCACTTCACCCTATAAAGCAAAGGTAACTCGTGATTCGACCTAAATTACTATTACGCCTGATTCATATTAACTGGGTTCTGGTCTATCACGGCATGGATGAAATTGTTTTAAAAACTCATTTATTCCGACCATTTCGGCACTTAGCTTTTCTTGCTCCAAGTTACTGGCTAAAATCCAATACTGAGTCGCGAGGCGTTAGAATTAGGCGCACCTTAGAAGATTTAGGACCAATCTACGTCAAATTTGGTCAAGCCTTATCAACTCGCAAAGATTTACTACCTGAAGACATTGCTGATGAATTAGTGAAATTGCAAGACAGAGTTCCTCCTTTTTCAAACGAAATTGCCCGTAACATTATAGAAAAAGAACTCAATATGTCTATTTCCGAGGCTTTTGCTGAATTTGACCCTTCGCCTTTGGCCTCTGCTTCTGTTGCCCAAGTACATACTGCAAAGTTACATACAGGTGAAAATGTAATTATCAAAGTTTTACGCCCGGATATTGAAAAACAAATTCGTTCAGATATTGGCTTACTATACGCATTAGCAAGATTTGCAGAAAAATTCTGGCCAGATGCCAGAAGACTTCATGCAATAGAGGTGGTAACAGAATTTGAGAAAACCACACTAGATGAACTAGATCTGGTTAGAGAAGCGGGTAATGCCACCAAATTACGTAGAAACTTTGAAAACTCACCGTTAATCTACATACCAGAGATCCACTGGCCTTTAACTCGCAAAAAAGTCATGGTCATGGAACGAATCTATGGCATCCCAATTGGAGAAATTGATCAATTGAAAACCGCTGGTGCGGACTTTAAAAGCTTAGCTGAACGGGGTGTTGAAATATTTTTTACTCAAGTATTCAGAGATAATTTCTTCCATGCTGACATGCATCCTGGCAATATATTTGTCGATATCCCCAACAAATATATTGCTGTTGATTTTGGTATTGTTGGCTCATTATCATTGTCTGATCAACGTTATTTAGCAGAAAACTTTCTAGCATTCTTTAATCGTGATTACAGAAAAGTCGCTGAAATGCATGTTGAATCAGGTTGGGTGTCAAGTAATACCCGTATTGAAGAATTTGAAGCTGCTATTCGAAGTGTTTGCGAACCAATCTTTGAAAAGCCTTTAAAAGATATTTCATTTGGTCAACTGTTATTACGTCTGTTCCAAACCGCACAACGATTTGATATGCACGTTCAACCACAACTGGTACTCTTACAAAAAACTTTACTTAATATTGAAGGATTAGGACGACAACTTTATCCTGAACTGGATCTTTGGCAAACTGCAAAACCCTTTCTTGAAAAATGGTTTCATGAACGTTTGGGGCCAAAAGCAAAGCTCAATAAACTAATAAAACAGTTCCCAGAATTTGCTGAACAATTCCCTGAAATCCCCTCTTTGGTATATAAAGCATTAAACAATGCCGCATCTGCACAACAACAGGCGGAAGCTCAACAACGAGAACTTGTCATGTTACGCAAACAGTTAGATGACAATCACAGCAAAACCATCTGGACTATGATAATTAGCACCACTATCATCAGCTTAATAGTATTATTTCAATAGCGGTTTTCAACTATCATTAAAGATCAAGATACCATCAGAAACTAATTACCAGATAAATTCACTATAAACAAAACCCAAAGTCCAATATTGTCCTATTTTTGAAAATATCTTTCCACAACAATATTAAACGCGTCATTAAATACATGGCCATAAGGGTTCCCATAAGAAATCGCAAGCAATCTATACGATACTGGCTTTTCACTGCCTTGTTATTAAGCCTAACTGCAGCCAAAGGAGACGGCGATATGGGACACAGAAGCATGGGCTCTGTGGGTCTCGATGCTGGCTCACAACCCGATATAGGCGTTTATGTTGGTGATCGTTTTTTTTATTCTCATGCCAATGAATTAAAAGACAAGCATGGTAATAGCGTTCCAATTAACGGTTTAGACATTGAGTCAGAGGCCAATGTTGTAGGAACTTCAGGCACCTATAAGCTTAAAGAAGGCCCCTACTTAACTGCCGCCATTGCCGTACCCTATGCTCGTGTTACAACAAAAGCAAATGTCCCAGCAATTGACATTGAACGACTAGGTCTTGGAGATATATTTGTTGAACCATTGATGATTGGTTGGCGGCAAAAACATTTTGACGCTGTCGCTTCTTACAGTTTTTATGCTCCTACCGGACAGCTCAACCGAAATGGGCTTGGACAGTCTCAATGGGCACAACAATTCTCTGCAGGTGGCACTCTCTTCTTCGACGACGAAAGAGGTTGGCGCCTGTCAGCACTTACAAGCTACAATCTTTATCATAAGAAAACTGGAGTTGATGCAACTCGGGGTGACAGCGTCCAAATACAGGGAGGTTTAGGTGGAAAACTTTCCAAATTTATAGATTTCGGTCTTGTAGGTTACGGACTCTTGCAAATAGCTAATAACGAAGGTTCCGATGTTCCAAGTAGCCTAGCAGATTACCGAGAAAAAGCTTTTGGATTGGGACCGGAACTTGGCATTACAATACCTATGCTTAGATCTAAAATCACTGCCCGATATGAATGGGATATCGAAGCCGTCGCCAGGCCTCAAGGGGAAGTCCTTGTGGTCAGTTTATCCGTCCTTGCTTGGCGGTAGATTTAAATAAGCTATTTTTAATAATCAATACTGATAAGTTAGGTATTTTTTACTTATAACTAAAGTTTCGGAGTTCGTTTTTAGCCGCATAGCAGTCGTTCATTCCTAGTTTCCAGGGCTTCTAGCCTTAACGTCCTAGTGTCAAGTTGGAGAACTTGCAAAAACCAGCATTCTATGTGGGCATCAATGACATCCAT
>CAIVQX010000141.1 GCA_903908165.1 uncultured Methylococcaceae bacterium
GAATTACAATCTGTTAATGAAGAACTGGGCACTGTCAACTCCGAACTGCAAGCCAAACTGACAGAACTGTCTCGATCCAATAACGATATGAACAATTTGCTGGCCGGTACCGGCATCGCGACCATTTTTTTAGATCTCCAACTGCGCATCCTACGCTTTACCTCTGCCAGCAGTAAAATTATGAATATCATTGCAAGCGACATTGGCCGACCTGTAAACCACCTTGCTCTTAATTTAGTCGATTATGACAATTTTTTAGAGGATACTCAAATTGTCATGTCAACGCTTACCCCCATAGTCAGAGATGTAATAGCAATTGATAAAAAATGTTACACCATGCGTATCCAACCCTATCGCACCATCGATAATGTCATTGAAGGCCTTGTGATTACCTTTGTTGATATCACCGACTTTGCAAAGTCTAGAGAAGAGCTACGCCGATTAGCGGTGATTATTCGAGATACCAGTGATGCTGTCATTTCGCAAGATTTGCTTGGCAATATCCTATCGTGGAACCCTGCCGCAGTTAAGCTTTATGGCTGGAGTGAAAAAGAAGCGTTAAGAATGAAGATATCCAACATAATTCCAGACAATTATCGTGAAAAAGAATTATCCATAATTCAACGCCTTAGCGTGGCAGAAGTTTTGACGCCCTACCAAACAGAACGGCTACGCCAAGATGGTACTATCATTGCTGTCACCAAAACGCCTACCGCCTTAGTAAATGAAAAAGGTATGATGTATGCCATTTCATCAATAGAACGGGCATTATCGAATACTAACGCTTGAGACAATTTACTTATGGATCATAAAAATTGCAAAGACATCTCTCTAACCAAAACTGAAGTAACCAGTTTAAGGGAAAAAGCCGAAACCCAATTAGCAGAGAATTTTCAAGGCCAAGACAGCGACAAGGTGAGTCCTGAAAATATCCATAAGATACTACATGAACTCTATGTGCATCAAATCGAGCTGGAAATGCAGAATGAAGAACTGCGCAATGCTCAATTATTAATTGAAAAAAATCGGGCGCGCTATTTTGATCTCTATGACTTGGCGCCGGTTGGCTATTGCACTATTAATGAACAAGGCTTGATTTTAGAAGCCAATATAAAAGCGGCCAATCTGTTAGGTATCGATAGAAAAAAGCTTATCTGCCAGCCAATAAACCGCTTCATCTACATAGATGATCAAGATATTTTCTTTCGACAAACGTCAAACATTAAACAAACCCATAAAACACAAGCCTTCGAATGTCGGATCGTTAAGCACGATAGCACCACGACTTGGGTCATAATGAGAGAAACCATCAGTCAAGATTCTGAAGGTAACTACATTTACTATCTTATCTTAAGTGATATTAATGATCGTAAAAAAATGGAAACTGAACTAGCAAATCACACGACACAGCTTGAAAAACTGGTGAGCTTGCGAACTGCCGATCTTGTGAAAGCCGTTGAAATGGCTCAATCGGCTAATCTGGCAAAAAGCAGTTTTCTGGCTAAAATGAGCCACGAAATTCGAACACCTATGGCGGCTATTATTGGCCTCACCTATCTGTTAGAGCACTCCGAACTGAATGCTAATCAAGCAGATAAACTAGCAAAAATTGATACAGCGGCCAATCATCTGCTAGGTATTATTAATGATATCCTCGACATCTCCAAAATTGAGGCCGGAAAAATGGAGTTGGAATCCGTCGATTTTCAACTCCCCGATATTATGACTAATATCTCAGCCATTATTGATGAATCAGTCAAGAACAAAGCACTCACTATTCACATCGATTATGATGCCGTCCCCCAAAATTTGCTGGGAGACCCGATACGCTTATCACAAGCGTTGTTAAATTATATCGGCAATGCCATCAAGTTTACCGCGGCAGGCTCTATCAGCGTGCGTGCCAAATTACTGGAAAAAAAAGGCAACGACTTACTGGTGCGTTTTGAGGTTGAAGACACCGGCATAGGTATTGCGCCCGACAAGATTGTTCATTTATTCAAACCCTTCGAACAGATTACAACAGATAATAACGGCCGCTATGGTGGATCTGGATTAGGGCTTTCTATCAACAAACGCTTGGCAGAGTTGATGAATGGGGAAGTGGGCGTTACCAGCACCGCAGGCGTCGGTAGCACCTTTTGGTTTACCGCACATCTAAAAAAGGGTAACACTCAAAATAAAGCACCTTTACCTCCGGCTACTCAGGCTACCCACAATTGGGAGATAGAATCACATTTACGCCAACAACAAGAAGGCGCAAGATTACTGCTAGCAGAAGACAATTTAATTATTAGCGAAATTATTCAAGAACTGTTGAGTAAAGTTGGTCTAATAACAGACTTAGCTCGAGATGGTTTGGAAGCAGTGAACAAAGTCAAAATGAACCGTTATGATCTCATTCTGATGGATATACAAATGCCCAATATGTCAGGTCTTGAAGCGACCAAAATGATTAGGACGTTGCCAGAATGGTTAACAACACCCATCATAGCCTTGACCGCCAATGCTTTTGCCGAAGATAAACAAGCTTGCCTTGACGCGGGCATGAGTGACTTTATCGCTAAACCTGTCAATCCTGACTTGCTTTTTTCTACGCTACTAAAATGGTTACCCCCTCGCTTAAACAATCAGCTTGAGCCAACCGTTTCAAAAAGCACTAAACCAACAAACTTAAATAAAACCGATTCAAGCGAAACAGTTGATGAACGAATGGCGAGAATTCCTGGGCTTGACATACCTTATTGCCAAACCTTAATGGCCGGTGATACTGATAAATACATGGAATTGCTGACCATTTTTATGGAAACGCACAGCAATGATATGTCGCAATTATTGACCAGCCTTAGTATGAATGATCATACGGTAGCCAAGCGCCATATACATACGCTTAAAGGTACTGCAGGAACACTGGGATTGGAGAAACTGGCAAAAATGGCTAAAGAATTGGAAGCGCTATTACAACTTAATAACTTTCAGAGTCTGCCGGACGATACTATTGATAAGGCCATAAAAGCAATTAGCCTTGAGTTGAATGCCATTGCAGTTGCTTTGCCCCAAACCCCCGCACATGCCTCTCAAAGCCATAGCACTAAGGCCAGCAAAGATGAGGTAAGCGCATTAATTGGCAAACTGGATCTATTAATGAGTCAAAACGACTCATCTGCTTTGGCACTGTTTGAAGAAAATGCCGCTGATTTTCAAGCTGGTCTAGGCAAAGCTTTTAATAACCTTAACCGGCAGATAAAGACATTTGAATTTGAAAAAGCCCGAGAAACAATAAAGCCATTCTTAAAGACGTAACTTATCCACATGTTAAGATAAGTGCTGGGCCAAGGCCCATTGCACATGTTCTCTAACCATTTCAGATGGATGGTTAAGTCTTGTTTTCAAGGCTTCGATAATAAGCGCTGATAAAGGCGCATTACCCAAGGCGACCGCAATATTCCTCAACCAGCGATCATGGCCAATACGACGTATGGCTGATCCTTCTGTTTTAGCTAAAAAAATTTCTTCCGTCCAAGCAAATACATCCAGCAGTTGCTGTGTATTTAATTGCTGACGGGGATTAAAATCGGCTTCAGCTGTTAATTTAGCAAAACGATTCCACGGACAGATTATCTGACAATCATCACAACCATAAATACGATTACCTATGAACTTCCTGTGGGGTTCTGGAATTGAGCCATGCAACTCTATGGTTAGATAAGAGACGCAACGCCGCGCATCGACTTGATAAGGGGCCACAATGGCTTGGGTTGGACAGATATCTAAACAGGCAACACAATCACCACAATGCGAGCTAGTTGGGCTGTCTACCGGCAAGGGTAAATCAATAAAGAGTTCGCCTAAAAAAAACCACGAACCGGCTTTGCGATTGATTAAATTAGAATGCTTGCCTATCCAACCTAAACCGGCTTTTTCTGCCAATGCTTTTTCCAGCACCGGCGCACTGTCTACAAAAGCCCGCATGCCGACATTAAACGCTGGCATGTTAGCTATCAATGAAGTTTGGGTCTGAATTTTATCCGCTAACTTTTGCAGGCGATTACGTAACATTTTGTGATAATCACGCCCCACTGCATAGCGTGATATATAGGCTGAAGTAGGGCTTTCCAATGCTTGATTCATAGTCACTGCCGACTCTGTCTGATAATCCATGCGGACAGAAATAACTCTGACAGTCCCTTCATGCAATAATGCCGGACGACTGCGTTTAAGTCCATGGCGCTGCATATAATCCATTTCGCCATGATAATTATTGGCAAGCCAATCTTGTAGATGAACTTCTGCCACTGATAAATCGGTATCGGTGATACCCACCTGTTGAAAACCCAATGCCTGACCCCACTGCTTAATCTGCAAAGCAAGCTCAAACAAATGTTGAGGGTTCAACTCGTTCATGTTAAAAAATCAACAAATCCTCAGGTTTTTATTGCTTAAACTAAACATTGCCCCTTGCTCTGGGTTTATTACTTGCAGTGGCGGATGGCTTACGTGACTGATTGGAAGCTCTCCTTGGACGTGGCGTACGTGGTGGTTCTGGCGGCATCGGAGGGGCAATTTCTGCTGCTTCAAAACCCTGAATTTGTTCTCGTTTAATGGGTGCACCTATCAATTTTTCAACCAGTCGCAACGCTGACACCTCGTCATGGGATACTAATGAGATGGCTTGACCTTCTTCTCCAGCTCTTCCTGTGCGACCAATTCGATGCACATAATCAGCCGGTGAACGTGGCAATTCAAAATTAACCACATGCGGAAGCAAGGCGATATCAATACCTCGCGCGGCCACATCGGTTGCTACCAAGACTCTAATTTCACCTGCCTTGAATCCTGCCAATGCACTGGTTCTGGCGCCCTGACTTTTATTGCCGTGAATAGCCGCCGCTTTTATAGCAATCTTATTCAGTTTTTCAGTCAATCGATTTGCACCATGCTTGGTACTGGTAAAAACCAACACTTGTTGCCAGTTATTGGTTTTTATCAAATGACAAAGCAGTTCGGCTTTATTCGCTTTATTACATAGATAGGCGATTTGTTCTACCGTTTCTGCAGCAGTGTTACGCGGTGCGACTTCAATTTTTATCGGATTAATCAGTAATCCCGTAGTAAGCTTTCGTATTTCTTCAGAGAAAGTTGCCGAGAACAGCAAATTTTGACGTTTTTTAGGCAGTAAAGCTATCAGCTTACGTATATCACGAATAAAGCCCATATCTAACATTCGGTCTGCTTCATCCAATACCAGTATTTCAACCTTATCCAACTTGACCGCATTTTGATTAACTAAATCCAATAACCGACCGGGAGTCGCGACCAGCACATCAACCCCGCCTCTTAAACGCATCATCTGTGGATTAATTTTTACCCCACCGAAAACAACTTCAGTTTTTAACCGTGGATGTAAATGGGCGCCATATTTGCTCACTGATTCGCCGACTTGTGCGGCAAGCTCACGAGTGGGTGTTAATATCAACACCCTAACCGGTCGATTTGCACCGTATGAATGTTGCGATATACGATGCAGGATGGGCAAAGCAAAACCAGCAGTTTTACCGGTTCCAGTTTGTGCAGCTGCCAAAAGATCGTGACCGTTTAAAACCGCTGGAATAGCCTGTAATTGAATAGGTGATGGGGACGTGTAACCGGCTTCAGCAATAGCACGTAATAGTGGATCTGATAAACCGAGTTTGGAAAATGGCATGTAGGTATCTCAATTGATGGCTGCTTTAATTTATGATGCAGCACGGGATGTAAAATGAATTTGTGGCTAAGAATACAAATCAAGAAATATCACTTATCTTAATTCGTAACAGTTATGTTAGCTTCTGAGGTAAATCGTCCTACTCAGGAGTAGAAGTGATTGACTAAAATGTCATGGCTTCTATTTGCTTTAATGACCCAAGTTTTATAAAAAACGGATCGATGTGCGTTAATACTCAATGACTTATTTAATTCTTGACTTTATCAGCAGCAAAATCAAATTTTGGATAATATAACACAATAAACCATCAACTCCCAATCCTGATCTTGCCATAATCTTGTTGTAACACCCTAAAGGCACATAAAGATACCCTGTGATTACGCCATCCATTAGCTTTCGAATTGAAAAACATTTTACTTCATCCAACCTGTAATATTGAGACCATTAGACTCCAAAACAGAATGGTTACTTGACAATAAATAGGGCAAAGCATAAAAAGAACTCTGCAATGATGATTCACTACACTTTATTTTCCGAGCACTCCCAACACCGGGTACATTTTCATTAGGTCACTATTTATGTCCGAAACGCTGACGCCTAGATCCAATAATCGTCTTGACTATTTTATATCGACCCCTTTAGACAAGTTGCTATTTGATCAGCAACAAATCAATCCGGAAGACCACATTTTGGCACTCTTTCATCGCTGTGTTGCTGAAGTTCCGGGATACCGTAATTTCCTGGAAGCACAAGATATAAATCCGTCAACTATAACAAACTTCCTCAGCTTTTGTGAGCTACCGCTAATGGATAAAGCGTCTTACATGTCTGCTTATCCCTTACCTGATCGCTGCTTTGGCGGAAGCCTTGAAGGCTCTGATCGAGTAGCGGTATCTTCCGGATCCACTGGTCAACCCACTTTCTGGCCTCGGTCTGTGGCGCATGAAGCAGATGTAGCAGTTCGCTTCGAACAAGTATTTAAAGATAGTTTTCAAGCCCATGAGCGATCGACTCTAGCCATTGTTTGTTTTGCTCTTGGTAACTGGGTAGGTGGCTTATACACGACCTCTTGTTGTTGGCATCTAGCCAGCAAAGGCTATTCCTTGATGGTAGCAACACCGGGGAATAACAAAGCGGAAATTTTTCGAGTGATACGTGCTATGGCACCCCACTTTGAACAAACTGTC
>CAIVQX010000142.1 GCA_903908165.1 uncultured Methylococcaceae bacterium
ATGGATGTCATTGATGCCCACATAGAATGCTGGTTTTTGCAAGTTCTCCAACTTGACACTAGGACGTTAAGGCTAGAAGCCCTGGAAACTAGGAATGAACGACTGCTATGCGGCTAAAAACGAACTCCGAAACTTTAGTTACTATATAATAAATAACGCACCTAAAATTATCTCTTTTAATTAATGAATCAGAATTGGAAAAACTTTCTAAACAGTGTAAAAGCAAGCTTTGAATATAACGATGTCATTGCTTTTCCAACTAGATCAAATCATTATGAAAAACTGATTTATCCAATCACACAATTAGCGGTTTTGACTGTTAGTGGAAAAGATGCTGCTAAATTATTACAGGGTCAAATTACCTGCAACATTAACGACATTAATGAAACAAAAAGCAGTCTCGGTGCTTTATGCAACCCTAAAGGTCGCACCATCACCACTTTTTTATTAATTAAAACAACCGATGCTTTTCTTATGGTTTTACCTAAAGAACTATTAGAATCCGTCAAAAAAAGACTCCAAATGTATATTTTAAGGTCTGCTGTCACATTGACTGATAGTTCCGAGACATTATGCTTAATCGGGTTATCTGATTCTACAACACAACCTACTGGATTATTTGCCACATCGCAACCAGGCATAATTAGCATCAATCTTTCCACCAACAAAAATCGCCAATTGGTAATTGCTGATGCTGATAAAGCAATTGAACTCTGGTCAAAACGAGTCGATAACGAAGATTATCATCCAGAAAATTCTGATCAATGGCTTTTTCAAGATATAGTCTCGGGTATACCATGGCTGACAACAGAAACATCCGAAGAATTCATTCCACAAATGCTTAATCTGGACCAGTTAGGCGCTATCAGCTTCAACAAAGGCTGCTATACGGGACAAGAAATCATTGCCCGTACGCATTATCTGGGCAAAACTAAAAGAACGCTCTACTTAGCAGAGTGTCATTCAGCCTTCACGCCAAAGCCAAACTCCACCATCATCGACAATAGTTCTGGCATACAAGAAAACATCGGAAAAGTCCTGATAGCACAAAAATCAACTACAGTAACTCCACTTGAATTAAACAAGATCAAAATGCTAATTGTTTTACAAGCCAATGAAAATGAAACTTATAATCTCGCTTTAAACGATGACAACCATACCAAAATTAACTTATTAACGACCTCACTTTGATGAATAAAGAAGCGGCTTTAAACTTTCGTCGTATCGGTATGCTAACAATTATTGCCGTCTACATTGTCATCCTCATGGGAGGCATAGTTAGAGCATCGGGCGCAGGCATGGGCTGCCCTGATTGGCCTACGTGTTTCGGAAAATGGATACCACCGACTGAAGAATCTCAGCTACCCCCGAACTACCATGAAATTTACGCCCAGCGTGGCTATGAGAATACTCAATTTAATCCAATAAAAACCTGGACCGAATATACAAACCGACTAGTAGGAGCAACCATTGGTTTTTTAATCTTCTTTACTGCTTGGTCTTCACGAATTTATCTTAAAACCGATAAAAGTATTTTTTACTTATCTTTAAGTAGCTTCTTGCTTGTCTGTTTTCAGGGCTGGCTTGGAGCAAGTGTTGTTGCCAGCAACTTGAAGCCCGTCATGATTACAGCACATATGCTGTTAGCGTTAGTTATAGTAGCCATATTAATTTACACTATTGCCCGATCGCAACGTGATTTTCTCAGTCAACTAAATACACAATTATTACCCAATAAATTCAATAAGATTTTAATCGTAGCAATGATAATGACCCTACTGCAAATTGCAATGGGCACTCAAGTAAGAGAGGCTGTTGATTTTATAGCTAAGGAACACATTGAGCGACAATACTGGCGTGATGATTTTCCTATCATTTTTTATGTACACCGCTCATTTTCTTCAATTATTTTGTTTACCAATGCTTGGTTAAGCTGGAAAATTTACCAATCCATAGATAAACAGAGCTTATTATTTCGTAACGGCTTAGCTCTTATAATTCTGATAATAATCGCCATTTTGGCTGGGATAAGTCTAGACAGACTTGGCGTTCCTGCAATTGTTCAACCAATACACCTCTTAATAGCTAATCTAATCTTTGGAGTACAATTCTTTCTTTATAGCTGCCTGATTTATTCAGGCCGAGCTAAAAAAGTATAGTGAGCCTATCAATTAAAAGTCTTGTAAAAAAGAGTAAGTCGAGCATGAAAGCACTCCTTCTCCTAATTTTTGACTATACCCGATACAAGCGCAATATGTGTCAATTCAGCGACTGTTGACACATTCAGCTTGCTTCTAATTTGTGTGCCATAATTAGCAACTGTTTTATAACCTATACAAAGTTCATCTGCAATTTTATGCGCTGTTAAACCTTTTGCTAGCAACAAGAATACGTCAAACTCCCTGGCTGAGAATGACTCAATAATAACCCTATAATCAACATATTTTGCTGAACGTCTTTCAAGTAATATCGAGACATCATCATGATTGATAAGCGCGGGTTCAATATAAGTCTCACCCTGAGCTATTTTCTTTATTGCTGCAATTATTATTTCGGGATGTGATTGCTTGGTAATGTACCCCTTGGCTCCAGCATTCATAGCTCTATCGACATAAACTCTTTCATTGTGCACACTGAACACCAAAACCTTAGCATCACTATTACGAGTACAAATACGTCTGGTTGTTTCCAAGCCACCAATGCCGGGCATTGATAAATCCAACACCACAACATCTGGTTTCTTTTCTAAGTATAACTGACAGACTACCTCGCCACGATCTGACTCGGCTATCACTTCAATCATGTCATCGGTAGATAATAACATTCGAAAACCCGCACGAACCACGGCATGATCATCGACCAACATTACTTTTATCCGATTATTCACTTTACAGGAATAATTGCAATGATACTCATGCCTTCATTTGGCAGAGTTTTGATTGTTAATTCTCCAGTCAAGCTATTGACTCTTTGCCGCATACCCAGTAACCCAAAACCTGTTTTAAGCTTCTCAAGACTACAACCTTGCCCATCATCGGTTACTTGCAGACGTAAAACACTTCTTGTTGCTGATTCTTGTAAAATCGCCAAACTGATAACAACCTTACTGGCTTTAGCATGGCGTATACTATTAGTTATACATTCTTGCACAATTCTAAAAACTTGAATGCTGATTTTTTGCTCAAATAAGTCAACTTCATCAGGACTATTCAAACTAATTGATAATGCGGGATTTCTTACAGCCCAATGATTCACCAAGTCTTCCAATGTTGCTTTCAACCCCAACTCACTTAAAATCAAAGGATGTAACTGATGCATCATCGATCCCACTACTATCATCAAGTGATCGCAGACACTGACAATGGAATTCATCACCTGCTTTATCTCAATCTTCCCTGCTTTGGACTCTTCCGCTTGAGCACGCTCAGCGGCTACGGCCATCACTTTAATCGCCGTCAAAGACTGACCTAGCTCATCATGTAATTCCTGGGAAAGTCTCTGACGCTCCTCTTCCTGTATATTTAATGAATGCTGTGCTAATTCTTGATTCTCCTGCTGACTTACATTCAACACATCGGCCATGTGATTAATAGCTTTAGCAATACTATCGTATTCCTGAATAGAAAAATCGGGTAGTTTTTGCTGGTATTGTCCCGTTTCAATTATTTTTAATGCCTTTACAATAAGCCCAATAGCTTTTAATGCCTTATTAAAAGCCAAATTAACAGCCAGAAAGGTAAATAATGTTAACAACAAAAGCGAACCCAAAAAACGAATGCTTTCTTCCCATACTTCAGTAATTTCATCCAATGGATTAGCCTGAATAATCAACGTTAACTGTTTACCGGTAGAATTGGCCATAGAATACTCGGCCTGTGGGCGCTGACTTTCAATTAAAGAAGCAAACCATTGCGGAGGTCTTTTTTGCGACTTAGGTTGATGTTTTTTATGCACAACATCAATTAATTCACCTGAGGATTTTTTCAATTGAATAGTTAAATATCGGGTTTGATTTAACTCATTAATCTGGGATATCCAGTAATCTTCATTAATTTTGGCTTGAGAAATATCTGGAGCTTGTAAGAAGGCAAACCTTATTAATTGAACTGCCAATTTAATGGATGAATCAACTTCCTTGTTTACTGCATTACGTGCCTGCCAAATTGCTATGGACCCACCTAATAGCAAAACACATACTGAAACTACTAAAATTCGCAGATTGATTTGGTAACGCAGACTCATATTTTTTTATTACCAAATCTATTTAATACCGACCTAAAAATCCAATAAGCTTACCAAAAATATTACCTTTATAACCTAGCAGACAATACAATCTAAGAAATGCTCCTATATATCCATGAACAACATAGGGATACCATAAGTTAAAATAAAATAACTAAATGCTAAAATAACGCTAATGACCATTTTAGTCTTAAATGCTTGACGCAAAATGTAACTCACAATCGCTATGTACCAACCAACCAAAAAAATACCAATACCAAAGGGTATTACTTCAGCATGCTCATGATGGCTCATCACCAAATAAAAATATAGCCCTTCAGTCATAGTCGCAAGGGTCATAATAAAGTTTTCGCAGATAAAAATAGCAGTGAACATCTGATTAAAATAGTGCCATTTTTTAAAAATTATCAAATACGTGGCAATCGATGAAAATGCCATGATGGTCCGTAAGGAAACTTCCAAGGTACCATCTGCAGGATCAGCAATTAAACCTTCAACGATAATACCGGATAAAAGATAAAAAATGACCGCCTTCCACATAAACGATTTAGAAGGAAACAGCTCAACGGGATTATTTCTGAACCAGCAAAGAGAAAGGTATTTAATTAATAAATTCACAGGGAAAAAAGCGCTCGTACTTAATAATAGGTATCTATGTTGCCATCAAACTTAATTTGACAATTATAACGGTTGACTCGGAAGGAAAAAATTAAAAATTACTCAATTTCATTAAAAACCCTTTATGATCACTAAAGGAAAAATAAATAAGTGGCTACCTAACTGCATCAAAAACATCCAGAAGGACTTAATTGTTTTTTATTCAATCGACCCATATAGCAAATCAACCCATTGCTGAGCCTGCCTGCCAAATCCTTTTACCCTCCATGCCAACATTTCGCAATGTATTAACCAATATGTAATACTCTAAATTAAGACCATATTATCTCTATGCATCATTTCCGAATCATCTGCATAGCCTAATATTTTCTCAAATTCAGAACTACTTTTTCCTGCTATTAATTGAGCATCCAGCTTGCCATAATTAACCAAACCACGGGCAATCTCTGTACCATATTCATCAACACAGGACACCAATTCGCCACGCTCAAACTGACCTGAAACTGACTTAACACCGACTGCAAGCAGACTTTTGCCATCACTCTTTAATACCTTAACAGCACCAGCATCCAAAATTAGCTGTCCTTTTACTTGCAATTGCCCAGCTAGCCAACGCTTTCTTGCTACCAAAGGTTCGATATCGGGTAAAAAATAGGTGCCCAGATCAACACCAGACATCACCTTGAAAATCACCTCATCCATTGCACCGGGAGCAACGACCGTCGCAGCGCCAGATCTTGCAGCTAATCGTGCCGCACGCACTTTAGTATACATACCGCCTTTGCCCAATCCACTTCGACTATCTCCGGCCATTTTTTCCAAACGATCATCATTAACGCTAATTTCAGAAATTAATTGTGCATCTGGATACAATCCCGGATCACCCGTAAATAAGCCTTTTTGATCTGTCAATATAATCAATAAATCAGCTTCAACTAGATTAGCAACTAACGCCGCCAACGTATCATTATCACCAAAACGAATTTCTTCAGTCGCGACAGCATCATTTTCATTAATAACTGGAACTACACCAAATTTTAACAACGTCAACAACGTACTGCGAGCATTCAAGTAACGCTGCCGATTGGATAAATCATCATGCGTCAACAATACTTGTGCCGCGTGCAGACCATGCTCTTGAAAATTATCATCAAAAACTCGCACCAAACCCATTTGACCGACAGAAGCTGCTGCCTGTAATTCATGCAATATAGTCGGTCTTATCTTCAAACCCAAGCGACTCATACCCTCAGCTACCGATCCAGAGGAAACCAGTATCACATCTATGGATTGATGTCGTAATCCCGACATTTGTTTGACCCAAGCTGCAATCGCTGCTTTATCAAGCCCTTGCCCGCCTCTAGTCAATAAAGAACTACCTATCTTTACAACAACTCGACTAACTTTAGTAAAATCATTCCTGGTCACTATCTTTCCGCCGCTCTGCTTCCAAAAAATTCATGATGGCAAACATTAACTCTTTCGTTCCATTGCCATTAATTGCTGCAATTTTAAAAACCGGTGCCGTCCAACCTAATTCATCAACAATCGCCTGACAATAATCATCTTCTTCTCCATAAGGCAATCGATCAATTTTATTTAGCACCAACCATCGCGGTTTATTAGCTAAATCATCACTCCATTTCTCAACTTCATGAATAATTTTTTTGGCAGCTTCTACCGGTGTATCCATACTTTCGTAAGGCATCACATCAATAAGATGCAGTAATAATCCAGTACGGGATAAGTGCTTGAGAAATTGTAAACCTAAGCCAGCACCTTCGGCAGCACCTTCAATAACCCCAGGAATATCTGCAATAACAAAACTACGCAAATCATCAACGCTAACTACTCCCAAGTTGGGATGTAAGGTTGTAAAGGGGTAATCAGCTACCTTAGGTGTTGCCGAAGAAACTGACCGTATCAAACTCGATTTCCCTGCATTAGGCATCCCCAACAAACCAACATCAGCAATTAAAGTCAATTCCAACATTAGCACACGATGCTCGCCTTCAGAACCTTTACTGGCTTTTTGTGGCGCTCTATTGATACTGCTTTTAAAACGGGTGTTCCCCAAACCATGAAAACCACCCTTAGCAACTAGAAGCGTTTCACCCACTTTAGTTAAATCTCCAATAACTTCACCGGTTTCGAAATCAGAGACTTGTGTTCCTAAGGGAACGGGCACATAGCAATCATCACCTTTTCTTCCGGTACAATTACGACTCATACCATTTTGGCCACGTTGCGCTCTGTGAACAGCATGATACCTAAAATCCACCAAGGTATTTACATTCTCCACAGCAATTAGATAAACACTTCCACCGTCACCACCATCACCGCCGTCAGGACCTCCCATCGGAATATATTTTTCACGCCGAAAGCCAATAGTGCCATTACCACCATCTCCAGCTTCTACACGGACTTCCGCTTCGTCAACAAATCTCATAAGCTATACACTGCCACACTTAAAACCAACCGATAAAAACAAAAAAAGCCCCGTCATAAAGGACGGAGCTTTTTTAAAGCTGCCGAGTAACGCTAGGTTATCCGGACTTACCTTGCTGCTAACTACAATCAAACTATAAGTTTTAAGCAGCAATAATACTAATAAATTTACGGCTTTTAGGACCTTTAACCTGAAAAGTCACTCTACCATCTGCAGTAGCGAACAAGGTATGATCCTTTCCGCAACCTACATTATCACCCGCATGAAATTTAGTTCCACGTTGACGAACAATAATATGTCCTGCTGTAACCAACTCGCCACCAAAACGCTTAACGCCTAAACGTTTTGCATTTGAGTCACGACCGTTACGAGTACTACCACCAGCTTTTTTATGAGCCATTTGTAACTCCTAATATCTTAAGCAGAAATGCCAGTAATCTGGATTTCTGTATAGTATTGACGGTGCCCCATTTGTTTCATATGGTGCTTACGTCTTCTGAATTTAATTACTTTTATTTTATCATGTCTACCTTGAGACAAGACGGTCGCTGTAACTTTACCGCCATCAATAAAAGGCAAACCGATTTTAACATCATCGTCTGATTGAATCATCAGCACTTTATCAAATTCGATACTGTCGCCTTCACCAAGCTCCAGTTTTTCTATTTTTAAATAAGTACCTTCTTCGACGCGGTACTGTTTACCACCTGTTTGAATTACCGCATACATCTGAGCAAGCTCCATCAAGCATTAATCTATTAAAATTTAATCCGTAATTATATTTTTATAGCTACCAAGAGTCAACTAAAATTTACCTCACTCAATCAGGCTTGTTAGTTACGAGTGTCACCAAAAAACTAATGTCGCCCAATGCATTAAATGAATTGCATTGGGCAGTTGTTAATCTATTCAGTTATAATAGCTCAAATAGATTTATCAATTACAATAATCTCAATGAAAGACAATCAACACTTACAAGCGCAATTTTAATTCAATGGCATCCAACTCAAAAATTCTATCAGAAACATCGGCACCCATTGATTTCAATTTAATCAAAAACTTAACCGCCAAAGAAGCGCAGGCCGTTGATCAACTCATCATTAACGAGTTAAGCTCCGATGTTATTTTAATTAACCAAATGGGCCATTACATCGTGGGCAATGGCGGCAAAAGATTGCGCCCCATGCTACTGCTACTGGCCGCCAAAGCACTCGGCGGAGTTAATAACAACCACCTCATACTTGCTGCCGTTATTGAATTCATCCACACAGCAACACTGCTCCATGATGACGTTGTTGATGAGTCAGACCTCAGGCGCGGGAAAGAATCAGCTAATGCCGTATGGGGTAATGCCGCCAGTGTACTTGTTGGAGATTACCTTTATTCTAGCGCTTTTGAAATGATGGTACGAACCGGCAACATGCGCGTGATGGAAATTCTTTCAAAAACCACAACGGCCATTGCAGAAGGTGAGGTATTACAATTACTTAATTGCAATAATCCTGAGACAACAGAAACCAAATATTTAGACGTTATCGCCAGAAAAACTGCCATTCTATTTAGTGCTGCCACCCGATTAAGCGCTGTTATAGCAGGTACGTCTTTAGAAACCGAAGAAAGCCTTGCTCAATATGGGCAACATCTAGGTATCGCTTTTCAATTGATTGATGATGCCCTCGACTATAAAGCCAGTCAAGAAGATTTAGGGAAAAACCTCGGCGATGATCTTGCCGAAGGCAAACCCACACTCCCTCTAATATATGCTATTCAAAATGGCACTGAAGCGGAGGCAAACACTATTATTAATGCCATTAAAGACGGTAACCGTGAAGCCTTTCATGATGTGTATGCTATCGTAAAAAGCACCCACGCTATTACCTATACAGAACAACGAGCAGATGAAGAAGCTGAAAAAGCAATCCATGCATTAAGTGTCTTACCAGCCTCTGAGTACAAAGAGGCTCTAGTATCTTTAGCAAAATTTTCTGTCCAAAGAAATTATTAATTAATAACCTCAACTAACGCCTATCATTAATAACAATTTTCTGTAATTCAACAAAATTATCGACTGGCGTTAACCATCAAATTTTCTGATCATTACCGCGGGTATTTTCAATCTCTTTAGAAAATATCCAAATCGTATTCCGTCTCCTCCTTTAGATTTAACCCAACACTTAATAAAGCCTATCTCAATTTATACCAGAGGTAGTTTATCTTCTGATGATCATCTAGCTTATTCTAAAATACCAATACGCTCAAAAATATCCTAAAAAACAACTAGACTTTTGGATTAAAGATTTGTAATGGTATTTTACAGGTAACCCAATGAAAACTATAATCCAGAACCACTATCGCTCTACCCTTTTATTAAGCCTTTTAGTCTCAAGTTCGCTTACTATGGCGGCAAACTATCAAGAACTTGACCATCAGCAACATAGCTTTAAAAATCTTGAGCAAATCGCACCCAATAATGCAGAACAAGGACACTCTATTTCAATAATAGACTCCTTCCAGCAATCAACTGAAAGCAACAAAAAAAATCAAGTCCTTGAAGCGCTTCGCTTGTTAAAGCAAAACAAACTGGATAACGCACAAACTATCATTTCAGACTTATTAAAACGATATCCAAATGAAGCCGATTACCGTAATTTAAATGCATTATTAGAAACGCTCAAGAAAAACCCCACGGCTGCCCAACTAAATTATGACCAAGCAATTAAACTTGATCCAAAAAATATCTTGGCTTATCTGGGTTCTGCAAAACTGGCTTTAGATAATGGCCAACTTGATAAAGCCAAAGACTACGCCAACAAAGCCTTATCCATAAATGATAAAATGCTCAATGGCTATCTAGTATTAGCCGATGTGGCCTACAAACAAAAAAATAATGCTGAAATTGAAAAATTATTGCACATCGCACAAGACAAGGTAAAAGGCAACATTGCCGAAGAAATAGAGGTTATCAAAAATGCAGGCAAGTATTATGCAACGCAAAAACAACCCGAAAAAATTCTTGCTCTTACTGAAGAACTAAACTCACGCTATCCACACAACACCTCAGCACTCAGCTTGCTGGCGCAAGCACAAATCATTAATAATAAAAAACCTCTGGCGGAAGAAACACTGCTCAAACTAATAACCCTCGACAAACAAAATATTGGCAATCGTTTATTATTAATCAAATTAATGAGCGAACACCCTGATAAAGAACAAGAAACCCTCAAATTATTGGATGAAACAGCACAACTAACACCCAATAATCCTGAAGCTTTAATTTACAAAACAGCCTATTTAATCAAGATCAAACAAACTCAGGAAGCCCTAAAACTAGCTGAAAAAATAGATAGCCTGTTTCCAAAGCTAGTGCTAGGCAAACTCTTAAAAGGAGATGCTTTTCTGGCTGAAAAAAAATTGGATAAAGCCGCTGAGATGTATCATAAGGCTTATAACATCGAACAAAATGAACACATATTATTTACACTGGTTGATTTGTTGATCGCTCAGAAGAAACAAACTGAAGCTATTAAACTGCTTAATGGTGCACTAGAAAAAGATAATAAAAATGTTACAGTTCATTTTAAACTAGCCACTATTTATCAACAACAGAACAATACTCAGCAAGCCGAGGCACACTATCAAGCCATGCTAACTCAACAAGCAGACAATGTTCCTGCGTTGAATAATCTAGCCTTCATGTACTCACAACAAAATGACCCACGCGCCCTTGAATATGGAAAAAAAGCTTACGAAAAAGCACCCCAATCTGCTGCTATTTTAGATACCTATGGCTCCATCTTAGTAAAACAAAACCAAGCTAAAGAAGGCTTAAGCATACTTGAAAAAGCCGCTGGTTTAGCGCCCAAAGAACCGTATATTCAATTTCATTTAGCTGAATCTTACGTAGCCAATGACAACCCCCAAAAAGCCATCGAAATACTTGAGCCCCTTGTTAAAATAGAAGCTAACTTTACAGACAAAAAAGCAGCCACTGACTTATTGGAAAAATTAAAAGTCAATTAAACATCAACTCAGGGTTGGCGACCAATAAAACGGCTCGCCAACTTTTAAATAGCGTTTTTAGCTCTCATGAAAAGCCACAGGCTTTACCAAGCAGATCTTCATAAACGTTAGACAAACTATCCTTTTTATTATTTTTTTTTTGCTCTACCCGCTTAATGCTTTCTTAATGTTTTAATACTATAATTTCATGGCGTTAAACACTATAAAAACAAACCCTAAAAGGGGCTATAAAAGCTATAGCCACTGATTCTGGCCGTCATTAAAAATCAATTAATTTAATAGAAAACAGGCATCTCATGTTTGATCAACATTATGAAGTTCTTTTAGCAGACACTCCCGAAAGCAAGGCCATCCATTATTCCATCCGCTATCAGGTTTATTGCGAAGAAATGGGCTTTGAAAATAAGGATGATTTTCCGCATGAACAAGAATTTGATGACTACGACAACCATGCCGCTCATTTTATTGTCCGAACCAAACGAGGCAATCAATGGGTGGGGGCGATGCGAATGGTGTTTAAAAATGATCAACTACTACCCCTTGAAAAACATTGCACTCTCACCACCCAAATAAGTAACAATCACCTTAATCGTTCAATCGAGATATCAAGGCTCTGCTTGATAAAAAGCATCAGAAAACGCGGTGTCGATTATATCAATACGCTTGCATTAGCGAATGAAAACGAGCCAGCTAAAGACAACAATGTTATTCCCTTTCATCGTCGACAACTTTTGGAACGAAGTATTATCTGGGGCTTAATCCGTGCAGGGGCAATTCATTGCGAAAAACACAACATACATAATTGGTATTTTTTCGTCTCCAACGCACTCGCCAAAATTATTCTTAAACAAGGTTTCAACCTACAACAAATAGGCAAACCCTTTCATTTTAATGGCGAACGACTGCCTTTTGAAATAACCGTCAGTGAAGTCTTAGCGAACCCACTTTGGCAGCATGATTTTAAACAGCATTACATTCGCCATTCTGAATTGGACAGGTTTGTCACCGCCCATCAAAATAATCATTTAATTGATTATAAGTAGGTGACATTTAAGATCATAACTACGCAGCGTATCAGCCACTTGTACTTAATTGAGTCGCCAAACTATTATCGTTAACGACACAAATATCAAAGCAAGTTCATCTATACTTTCGATAAGTATACATACACAAGAGTGGCTGGTCACATATGACTGATCTAAATTTAGTAAATCATTTTAATGACTATTTTTCAATTGCAATAGCCAACACTATCGAGTTAAAAAAAGCCGTCTATAAACTCAGATACGATGTTTATTTTACAGAATTGGGTTACGAAAAAAGTTGCCCAGTAGACTGTGAAAAAGATGCCTTTGATGAGTACTCAACCCATGTACTCATAAAACATAAAGCCACCCACTTATATGCTGGCAGTGTGCGCTTGGTTACACCGCCTATCAGCCAACCAAAGGCTCCATTACCCTTTGAAATTAATTGCTCGCACTCCTTTGACTCTAATAAAACTGCTTTTCTACGAGAAGGGGACAATATAACGGTAGGTGAAGTTTCCCGCTTGGCTGTGCCTGCAACCTTTAGATTAAGAGCAAGTGACGCCAAAACACCTGATGGTATCGATACTGAACGCACCTCACTGAATATAAGCACTGAAGAAATGCGATACTTTCCCTTTATTGCCGTGGCACTGTATTTTGCCGCCACTTCAATCGTTAGATATCAGCATCTGAAATATGCCGTTGTTATGATGGAAACCAGATTGGCAAGATTATTAAAAATATCAGGTATCCACTTTATACAACTGGGTGAAACCATGGAATATCATGGACAAAGAGCCTTGTTTTATATTGAACCGACTTTTGTAGATGCCTTAAAACCCGAGCTAAAAGCACTTTATTACAGCGTTGACGAACAACTTACTCAGGATTGACTACATGTACTTAACCAGCAAACAGCTTAACTTGAGGAGCTTACCGCCACAGAGATTATTGGTGCACCACGACTTAAAGTAACTACGAGACCAAAACCCCATGCCTAACAAGTTCTTTGATTACCACAGTGCTTTTTCAAGAAATATTGGTTGGATAACCCCTCAGGAACAAGATCTGCTCAGAGCCAAGCGCATCGCCATTGGAGGTTTGGGGGGTGTCGGTGGCAGCCATTTACTTACCTTAACTCGCTTAGGTATCGGTCACTTTAATCTCTCTGATTTTGACCGTTTTGAACTACCCAACTTCAACCGCCAAGTAGGCGCGACTCTTTCACACCTCAACCAACCTAAAGTCGATGTATTGGCAGATATGGCGCTGGATATTAACCCTACCCTAACTATTAAAAAATTCTCGGCTGGTGTCCATGCCGATAACCTGTCAGAATTTTTTACAGATGTGGATATCTACGTCGATGGACTGGATTTTTTTGCTTTTGATGCCAGAGAAAAAGTATTTGCTTATTGCGCAGAACACGGTATTCCAGCTATTACCGCAGCACCCTTAGGTATGGGTGTTGCGTTATTAAACTTTTTACCCCATCAAATGAGTTTTGAAGATTATTTTCAACTGAAAGGTAAAACTGAAAACGACAAAATCCTACATTTTTTGCTAGGCTTAGCACCTGCCATGTTACAGAGTGGTTATTTAGTCGATCCATCTGCTGTCGATTTACTTAACCATAAAGGGCCTTCCACTCCCATGGCTTGCGAGCTATGTGCCGGCGTTGCCGCTACACAAGTGTTAAAAATACTGCTTAAGCGTGGCAAAGTATTGGCGGCCCCTTGGGGTCTGCATTTTGATGCTTATGGAAATAAAATGGCCAAAACATGGCGACCAGGCGGCAATAAAAACCCCCTACAGTGCTTGGCCTTATGGTTGGCAAAACGCCAATTGATTGCCACAACGAAAAAATAGCGGTGAAATAGATACAATAAAACCTGACGCTTTGATAGCAGCGTCAGGTCATTTAATTTAACGGCTTATCGTACTAATAATTTACGAGACATACCCAATAACCCAAGCCCCAACAACGCTAAAGTAAAAGGCTCTGGGGCAGGAGGAGGAGGTGGAGGCGGTGGAACCGTATCCGTCAACAAAAAAGCTTGTTCAAATCCATTATTTTCATGAATCATGCGCCAATCAATATGAAGCCCAGTATATAGATTTGACGTTTTAATAATATTGTCAAGCTCTGCATTATAAATAGCGAATGCAGCACTGTTAGCACCTAAGTTTTGGTCAACGTTACGGGCAGTACTTGGATCAGTTCCAACACACGATCCAAAGTGAAGCACGGTACTACCATCTATACAAATAGTTCCATTAACCGTGGCCCATTGTGGATCTAAGTCATTAGGACTGTTCGTGCTTGGGCCAATAGCGCTGGTCGTATTTGTGCCGTTGCCACCAAATTCAAGTGGGTTACCCCAGAGGTAAAAATCCTGCTTATCCCCAGCAGCATTATCAACCCACATATGAACCCAAATCTGTAAATCTATCCCCGTCAGGCCATCCGTACCGGTTTCATTAAGGTTGAAAAAAGGGGTAAAACCACCACCACCCGTTGCCAGAAAACTTCGCATATCGCTGATATTGGCATCCCAACTAGTAGTTTGATCCGCCGTACCAAATAAGCCTGGAACCCCCAAAGTTCCTGGGTCACCAGCAGTTGTGGTACTGAATGTTACTTCGCCATTTGCACTATTAGGTGTTGCAAAGGCATCATCCATTCCTGGAAAATTTTGATTCACTAGACTTCCAGATGAGCCTGTCCCAATAACTACACCGTCAGATATTTGTCTAGGACTTGAACCGACATAATAAGGATCACCTGAGACAGGCTTTCCAAGCCCCGCCACTGTATTTAAATACGCCAGAGAGTAAACATTGAAATCACCGAATGTTAAGCAGTCGCCAGATACACCGCA
>CAIVQX010000143.1 GCA_903908165.1 uncultured Methylococcaceae bacterium
CTGCGTTTGGCTATGTATTCGTATCATAAGTGCACGGGTTTTGTGAGGTGAAGCTTAATTTACATGCACTTATTTTAACATTTTTTAGCTATTAATTAATGCTTTCAATAGGTTATTGTTTATGAGTGAACTCTAATTAGTTTTTTAGGGGTCTAAGCTCATCATTTTTAGTGAAATTGCTTAAATTGTATAAAAATTATACAGTTCGATACAAATAAATAAATCAATGCCTTAGGTGATTTGTGTTAAATAATCTTGAGTTATAAGGTTGGTATATGGCAACTATCAATGACTTATGATGAAATGTGGATAACAAATATAAAGTCATTCTAAAAACAGCAATGTCAACCCCATTTTGGAATAAACATTACGGTATCAGATTAACTCAAGAATAACCGTAAATCTTGAAAGGATTGTCATTAATATGTCTTTGTGGGGTTTAAGTTTTGCTGTGGCCAACAATGTGTATGATGTTATATAAATCTATTTAGAAAATGATAATGTTCAGTTTAGAATATTGATGATATTTGCACGAGATACACCATAGCATCTTGAAACAGCCCAACTGATTTAGCAGCATTCAATTTTTGTTTTATTTCACTACGTTGAATAGTCTTAGTTTTAGAAGGCCGACCTAGGTGTTTACCTTTTGCATTTGCTAAGGCTGATTGAGTGTGTTCAATCAGTAAGTCTCTTTCCATAGCAACAGCAATTAGCATCGTTAGTATTAATTTACTAGCGGCAGAGGACAAATACGTTTTACTATAAGCAGTTTTAACAGCTTCTCATTTTTTATCACAAGCTATCTTCCAAAGTACTTCGGTCATAGTTCCTGTAGTTATTTTTTCAGGTTTCTCTTTTAAATTTAATTGTTCAAATACAGTATCACCTTTACCCATATGATCCGCATAAAAAGAGCCATCTAATATTCTTAAAGTTTCTTTTTCGCAATCATATTCAAAATGGTTTTTCTCAGATAGATATTTATAGTCCCCGTTGACTTGGGTTGTCTTGTTATCAATCATATTCCAAAGGTTAATTATTTGTCCTTCTTTGCGCATAGATTGGAAGTCAATATAAAGTGTCGTATCATCATTACCACCTTGAATTGTCCATTCAGCGAAAATGGAAGTTGAAAATATCAGTAACAACAGAAATATTATTTTTTTCATTATCTTGTCAATTAGTAATTAGTTACAGGTTGAATTTTAACAAATCAACTCTGATTAATTAATAAAATAAGTTGAATTTCTTTCTTTGATATTTCATTTACATGATTATTTTAGAGGGACTTGCCAAGATATGGAGTTTAAAAATGATATAATGAGAGGTTAAAATTTTTACCTTTAAGTTTAAATGATGTTTGTGATATGGCTATTGTATGAAAGTAAGTTCAACTAAAGATGAGCTATGGATGCGGTATGCCTTTAGGTTGGCTCAACGGGCTGAAGAGCAAGGTGAGGTGCCCGTTGGGGCAATAGTTGTTAAAGACGACCAATGTATTGCGGAAGGTTGGAATATGTCTATTGCAACTCATGATCCAACTGCACATGCTGAGATGGTGGCCTTAAGGAAGGCTGGCTTAGTGATGGAAAATTATCGACTTTGTCAGAGTACACTCTATGTGACTTTAGAACCTTGTGTAATGTGTATGGGGGCGATTATTCACGCTAGGGTAAAGCGTCTAGTTTTTGGTGCATTTGACCCTAAAAGAGGAGCTGTTTGTAACGCATTAAGTCTTGCTAATACAAGTTTTTTAAATCATCAAATAAGCTGGGATGGAGGTGTTTTAGAGATGGAATGCTCTGAGCTATTAAAATGTTTTTTTCGAGTAAGACGCTGACGTGTAACGATGATTTAATCGTAGTTCGTCAGCACTAGGCGCCTTTCCAAAGTTCAATTACATCAATGGTTTTCTAAGTTCTTTGTATCTATTAATTAAGGCATTTGTTGAGCTATCATGACTAGTAATAAAATCATCATTCTTAAGTTCCGATAAAATTACTTTAGCTAGAAGTTTTCCTAATTCAACACCCATTTGATCAAACGAGTTTATATTCCAAATAACGCCTTGAACAAATATTTTATGTTCGTAAAAAGCTAATAATGAGCCTAAGGTTTTTGGTGTCATTTTATTAAAAAGAAAAGAATTTGATGGTTTATTGCCGTCAAATACCTTGGAGGCGACAAGTACTTCATCTTCTTGTTCAGAGGGGGATAGTTTCTTTTTGACTTCTTCTGCAGTTAAGCCATTCATTAGTGCTTCTGGTTGGGCGAGGAAGTTTGAGATTAAAATATCCTGATGTCCAGGCAGTTTGTAATGGCTGTTTGCAGCCGCTAAAAAATCACAGGGTATCAGTTTACTACCTTGGTGTATTGATTGGAAAAACGCATGTTGTCCGTTAGTTCCTGGTTGCCCCCAAATGATGGGGCCAGTGCTGTAATCGACTTTGTTGCCCTGCATATCAGTCGTTTTTCCGTTGCTTTCCATGTCACCTTGTTGAAAATAATCTGCGAAATAACGCATAGATTGGTCATAAGGTAATAAGACGTGAGAATCAGCATCAAAAAAATTGTTATACCAAACACCTAGCAGAGCCATAATAACAGGAATATTTTCATCGAAAGGTGTATTTAAGAAATGTAAGTCAGCCTCGTAAGCACCTATTAAAAGTTCTTCAAAATGGTCCATACCAATATACAAAGCAATCGATAAGCCAACTGCTGACCAAAGTGAATAGCGACCGCCAACCCAATCCCAGAATTCAAACATATTGTTGGTATCTATACCAAATTCAGCAACATTTTTCGCGTTTGTTGAAATGGCTACAAAGTGTTTGGCAATAACTGTTGGGTCTTTCGCGTCGGCAAGTAACCAGTTTTTTGCAGATTCAGCATTCTTCATGGTTTCTTGGGTATTGAATACTTTGGATGCGATGATGAAAAGAGTGGTTTCTGGGCATAATGATTTTAATACTTCAACGATATTGGTTTGATCAATATTTGATACGTAATGTACTTTTAATGAGGCTGAGCTATAGGGTGTTAAAGCCATTGAAACCATTTTTGGGCCTAAGCCAGAACCACCAATACCGATATTAACGACATCTGTAATTGTTTTTCCGGTATATCCTTTCCATTGACCTGAGCGAACGCTTGCACAGAAGGAGCGCATTTTTGTTAAAACCTTGTTAATTTCAGGCATAACATCTTGCCCGTCGACATAAATAGGTTGATTGCTTCTGTTGCGTAAGGCGGTATGAAGAACAGCGCGATGCTCTGTTGTATTGATCTTTTCGCCAATAAACATGGCGTTAATTTTTGCACTCAGTTCAGATTGGTTAGCAAGGTCTATTAAGAGAGATAAAGTTTCTTCTGTTATTCTGTTTTTGGAATAATCAAAAAGGATTTCATTAAAATTGATTGAAAACTTATTAAATCGGTTGGGGTCTTTTTTAAAAGCATCTTTTAGAGAATTATTTTTGGATTGATCATAATGGTTTTGTAAGGCAGTCCATGCTTTAGAGGTAGTCAATAATGACATGTTTTTTGGCTCCGTTTAAAATAAATTAGCTTAAGTCTACGAAAAGTAAGGTTGGATAGCAATAGCCCAATGAGTACATTGCTATTTTCTTTTCTAATAGCTATTTTAGATTGGTTTCTTAGCTATTTCTTTATTTATATAAAGTGGTATGCTAGGTGTGCTATGGATTGAATATATAGCAAATGCGGTTTATTTTTTGATGGAATCAAACTTATAATGAGCATTAAAATAATTCATATAATAATTACGTATAAAAACAGGAAGGTGTTATGAATAGAGTACAACTAATAAGAAAGGGTTTCCTAGGGCTTTTGGGATTGCTATTTTCTGCATCGTTATGGGCACATGGTGGCGCGGCTGGTACCGATACTGATCAGTGTAAGTTTGAATTACAACCAACTCATTGGATTCATTATACTGCTTATCAACCAAGTTCGTTTCCAGCTGAAGAGTTTTGTGGCAAATTGCCAGGTATAAATACATTAACTCAATTGGTTTTTGATTACCAAGATATGAAGTATAGAAATATGTTAGTTGAGTTTGAAGTAACCAAAGAACCTGAAGGCACACGTGTATTTTTCTTGCCAAGTGCAAAACACAAGAAAGGATCTGTTAATTTAGAGTTGCCAAATGGTTTGCCAGATGCAGGTCAATATTTGATTCATATAACTTTGGTACCAGATCCTAACGACACTGAAAATCGAACTCAAGGTGAAAGATTAGATGTTCATATGGGTTTTAAAGTGGGTGGTGGTCAGTCAACAAGTAAAAACAGTATGCTACTTTATGCATTTTTTGCATTGGCAGGATTATATGTCTTGTATTTGTCAAATGCCGGCTTTAAAAGAAAGGTTGATGAAGTAATTGGAAAAATTAAAAGCTGATTAGTCAATTATATTAAGCATTTGCTAATTAGCATTTAAAATAGTAATTTTTGATACTTAATGCAAGTGCTTAATGAGCTGGTTGTCGGTGGGCTCAACGGCTAGATGGCTTGAGTAAATTGTAATTACTGATAATTGATCAATAAATGGCATTGATTTTGTCAAGTAAAAGAGGAAATGAATAATGGTGAAGTTATTATCGATTGCGTTACTGATTGTTCTCTTTTCAGCGCCTGTTGTGGCTTTGGAATATGAGGATCATGATGGTATGCTGATGGATCACGGTGATGGCCATTTGATGGACATGGCGGGTGGTATGGTTATGGGTCAGAATGCCGATACCTTGCCTGGAGGTTGTAAAAGCATATCTGAAACGAAGGAAGTTACCGTGCATGCTGGCCATAAATATGCTGAAAAATTTCCTGGTAGAATGTTTGCTTTTGACACTCAAGAGTTTAAATTTAAGCCGTGTACTAAATTAACTGTTCATTTCATTAATGAAGATAATATAAGGCATCAATGGATGATGCATGGATTGCCTAAGTATCTGTATCCAAAGGGAATGTTTCATTTGGAAGCATCGGGGCCTTCAAAGATCTCAGGAACGTTGATTTTGCCTCCTGGCGATAAAACCTATCTGGTGCATTGTGATATTGCCCAGCATATGGAAAAGGGGATGAAAGCTCAGTTAAAGGTTGGTGATGGAGATGGTGACTTACCCAGTATTCCTGGTGTAACAGCTTATACACTAGCTGATGATTATAATGCAACCTTGCCTGAATTAGCCGCTAAA
>CAIVQX010000144.1 GCA_903908165.1 uncultured Methylococcaceae bacterium
AAACCTAAAAAATGGCTGAATATTCGTCCGAATATTCGCTATGATTATGCAGATGGCACCAATACCAACGGTACAACTTACATGCCTTTCGGCAATGCCAACCAAACCTATCAAGTTTTAATGTCTACAGATGTAGTGATTACATTCTAAAGCTGCAAAAGTTTATTACTTGAAAAGAAAAATGCGCCTCAGGGCGCATTTTTTGTTAGTACACACTTATTTACAAAACAGCTCTTCTATAAATTTGTTCAATCCAACAATTCTTCGTAAATAGCTTGTATCCGTTTAACATGATCCTCAATTGCAAACGATTTTACTACGGCTGAACGCGCATTCTGCCCTAGCTTAATGCATAATGATGGACTGGAATAGAGTTTTTCGATGGCCTGGGCCAACGACTGCGCATCGCCTGGATCAAATAACAAACCTGTTGCATTTGACTCTATCATCTCCGCCGCTCCACCATGATTAGGTGCAATTATCGGCCTCCCCATAGCCATCGCTTCAATTACTACAGTTCCCAGTGGTTCTGGTTGCGTTGAAGCCGACAACACAACATCAAGTCCGTTATAAACGGTCTCCATTGAGGATATATGGCCGGTAAAGATAATCATCTCGGTTAATTGCTCATCCTTAACTCGTTGCCGCAACAAAGCCTCATAGGCTATACAGTCATCTGGCGTACCGCCAATAATTAACATTTTTAAACAAGGAATTTTTGAACGTAACAATTTAGCTGCTTCCAAAAACAAAACCTGTCCTTTCCATGGGATCAACAAACCCACCAAACCAACCGCAAAATCATCATCAGCTACATGATAAGCATCTCTGAATTGGCTGCCATCAGCATAGATATTGAGTTTTTCCAAAGCAATGCCATCATAGACAACACTAATTTTATTGGCAGCTATATGAAGGTTTTCTTGAAGACTCTTTGCCACCCAATGGGACACCGAAATAAAATGATCTGGTAATGTATAAGTCCATTGCATAAGCTGCGAACCTTCATGATCGCCGCCACGTATATGACAAATACAGGCGATTTTCAACACTTTAGCTACCAATAATGCGGCGCGATTACAAAAAGGCTCATTATTGGCATGAATGAGATCAGCACGAAAACACTTTGCTACCCATAATAATCGAAGAAAAAAAGGTAAAAAATTAAATAAATCATCAGCCCTAGCTAATAATTGCTTACTGATAAAATGCAAACTCGGTACTTCATTCAACCATACCTGTTTAGCTAAACGCCTCCGTAAACTAACATTATCGAAGTGTCTATCTGGAATGTATTGCCATCGGGCCTCATTGGCAATAGCCTGATAATCAGGACTGGTTCGCCCTGTAACCACTAAGGGCTCGAATCGATTGCGATCTAAATGACGAACCAGATGCCGCAAACAAATAATTGCGCCACCATAGCCAATACCATTTTCAACGTAGAGAATTTTTTTCTTTAATAAAGACATGCCTTGCGCCAGTTAATAAGCATAGCTTTTAGTCTAGCAGGAAATAGTATTCAGTTTTTCATCTTGAGCAAAAAAGAAGCAAATGATCAATAATGATGCTATCTAAACTGTTTAAAGCTCGTCTGTCATGCCTGGTAATTCTTAACGCTTATCTCCATCCGCTTCTCTTATTAATCGCATTAATTCAGCACGTTGCTTATCAAGGACTAACCATTCAATTTCCCTACGCAAATATTCATCCTTATTCTTGGTAGCTTCAGCTCGTTGAGCTATTTCTTTAACTTCTAAATCCAGTTGCATTTGATAAAGTCGATTTTCATGCTCTATTTTTAAAGCTTCCAATTTTATCTGTACGTTTTGATGCTCTAACTGGCGATGCTCCTGTTCTTTAAGATCAGCCTCCAACTCTATCTGCTTGATTCGCTGCTCCTGCTCTTTTTCTTGCATAAATGTAAACTGCTGTTTCTCGTAATCTCTAATCTCAGCCTCACGCTGAAATTCTTTCAGAACGCGTTCATGCTCAATCTGTAATGCTTGCTTTTCAACATTAAGTTTTTGTTGACGAATTTGCATCTCTTTCTGGTACTGAATATCGCCTTCCATCTCAATTTCTTTTAAACGCAAATCGTGTTTCGTTTTTATAACCTGCAGACGCATTTCTATGACATGTTGTTCCATACTTTGCGCCTCCTGCTCTTCCAGTTGGCGTTTTATAGAGTCCGCTTCCAAAGCTTGTTTTTGCCGCTGAAGCAAATCTATCTGGTTTATACTTTCTAGTTGCTTCTGTTTATGTTCTAAATTTAATAATTCTAATTCATCTTCCTGTCGAAATAACTCCTGCGCCTGCTTCTCTCTAAACTCAAAATGTTTTTGCATCACATTGAGATAAATAGCTTCCTGAGTAAATCGACCATCTAGCTTTTGATCATCATCAAACTCTACAAAATGAGTACTTAACTGACAAATTGTCCGACACTGAATGTGTTTTAAAATTAAAGCTTCATTAATAACCGTTTCAATTTGTTTTTCAATTTCTGTCAGGCCAGTATGCACCCATAAACCATCCTTAAGACGATTAAATTCTGCATTAACCATATCAATGATAAAACCTTCATAAGTTTTTTTAATATGATTGTTAATAGCAATTAAATCATCATAATTTCTTTCTATATACTTAAAAGTCGGTTGGAAACGAATGGCAAGTTCAGCTGTCAGTATACAAAAACCGTTATAAAGACGAGTTGTTACCGTCAGTTGCCAGTCTTCTATGGATAACGCATAAATCTGATGAAAAAATCGTGGTGCAAAATTTTGAGGTCGCTGAAAAAATTTATGATAAGGCCCCAACTTAGCTACTACAACACTACGCTCGGCATCAAAACCCGGATCCCAGGATTGTTGATCTGCTTCAGAAGTTATATTCTCGCCACTTAACCAGGCATCTAAAGGTGATAGCTTATTACTCATGTGGCACCCTACTCAAATCAGCTTGTTCTGCCGGAAGAGATTCTGCTTTAATCTGCCGAAGTTTATCACCCATTTTTTCTGCAATTAACGGATACAGATTGGGGGCAAACTCTACTGATCTTTCATCAATCTTCCGTAAAAAACCCCGGCTTAATAGAAAACCCACGGCAAACATACGTGACCAATCAGAATAGCGTCTGGCACGTTCAATATCAGATTTTTCAATAACCATTTCAAGCTCATCATTTTCATTGATCCTAAACTCAGAAAATTGCCTCAGGCACTCAAAAACCAATTCCTGTTCTTGCTCAGTTAAGGGCCCTGGAGCAGTCGTTTCTAATCGATAGGACAATAAAAAGGTGAAAAAATCAACCATTGCTGCACAAGCAAAAGCAAACAACGAAAAGTCCGTCCACATCGCAAAAGAGGGCGTTACACCTTGCGAAAACTGATCATATGTCATTAGGATAGGAGCTTGAGGGACTTTACGACCGGTATGCGTGGCGATTTTATTGAATTGAAGCTGAACTTCCTGCATGCCGATAATTGCATTTTGAATGTTTTTTTCAGCATCAACAGTTAATTGATTTAAACTGGTTTGCAAGTTACGAATATGCTCATCAAGATGGTGAAATTCTTTATCCATCTGATCAAAATGAGCTTTCTTTATCTGATAACGCTCATTGTAATGCCTCCAAAATGCCCCCTGCCCAACTATGTTTTTATAAGCGGGTGGAAGTTGAGAATGGGTTCCAAAATAAGCTTGCGACACATCATTATTCGATTTCTCCAACTCCGTATTCAATTCTCTAAGAATATCGCCCTTAATTATCAAAATCGCATCCAAATAATCATTACCAGCTTTACGCATGTCATTAATTCGACTTATGCGCATACTTTCGCTTTGAGAAACCTCATAAAATTTAAAATAAGAGAAAGTAATTGATGCCATGATAGCAACAGACAAAGACAGCAATACGCTCAAAAAACGTAATCTATTGGCTTTCCAGTGTATTCCGGCAATTTCGAGTGAGCAGATTACAATGATGGATTGGATCGCAATGGTAATAATTAATGCAATCCAAGGAACAATAAAATGTGACAGGCCATAATAGGTAGTGAATCCCGATGCAATACTGAGCATCAAGACAATAGGAATCGACCATATTCTCAACATACCAACGAACAGGGTCTGAATACGATTCAGCAGACTTCCTAATCCTCCTTGATTGATCTTAAAGGCTTTATTTTTTGCTACAGGCATTATCTAACTACCAGAAGTTATATCAAATCGCAGTCTATTTGATTAAAATCATAAATGCAATCAACAATTTATTTGTGGTATAGACTGTAAAATAACAATAGACTGTATTACTACAATACTGGCTTTAGAATGAACCTTATTATTTAATTTGTATCGCTTTATTCAACCTCAATAACTTAACTAAAATGACACCAACATAAAGATTATGTTTAGAGTTTTTATCTGAAGTAACGACTTATATTTAGTGCTGCAGCCCCCATTTGACTCCAGCGCAAATCCTAATGGATATGAACTTCTCGAGCCTTAACTGTATCACTTCTGCGCATTGTATAACTATCAGCATTTCCTTCCGTCATTTTTGACCCATCAGCATTGAGTAAAATAAGGGTTTCTTCATCTTTTATCATATATTTGCGCGTTATTGATGCATTACGCGGCGTTAAAACGACGATATTATTTTCTTCATCCCAGGTATATTTTCCTTTTTCATAAATCTCTTTTGAAGATTCTTTTGCCGGCTGCGTCACTAACAGGTAATTGTTCTTTTGTTTTAAAGACAGAGTTGACTTAATGCCGTTGCAATCCTTACAAGGAAGAAATCCATAAAAAATACCATGAAACTCTAGATTTTTATCTACAGGTTGCATATGAACTGCATGATCTGCATTTTGCTCATGACTTTTTATGCGCGCTTTAAGATAGTTTTCTTGTGCTTCCAAGTCTGTTGCTGCTATGGCTTGATTAGCAGCAAGCATAATAGTGAAACCAATTAAAGTAAGATTTTGTTTTAATTGTTTTTTAAATACTTGCATATAGAAAACTCCTCTTTTTATAATTTTGGGGGCTTGTTTAATAAAGCCATTAATATATCTGGAATATAACTGGGGTCAAATAAAATAATAGCATGAGACTCCTCTTGGCTATGTTTAACAGCAAACTGAGCACTCTCTTTGCCAGCTAATTTGCATTAATAATGACAGATTGTGCAATGGCCTTCAAGTAAACAAATAATCAATCAGCAACCCTATAAAAACAGTCATGCCAAACCAATTACTATTTAAAAAGGCTCTAAAACACAACATGTTATCTCGATAAAAAATTAATTTCTGCTGATACACAAAAAGACCAGTGCCGACTAAAATCCCACCATAATATGGCCAACTCAAATGCTTCATCTGACCAACAACAATCAATAAGCCGATAATAATAAGTTGTAAGATTGCCATAATGTGGCGATCATAAGCACCAAAAAGAATAGCCGTTGATTTAACACCAATTTTTAAATCATCTTCTTTATCCACCATAGCATACATGGTGTCATAAACTAACGCCCATAAAACAACAGCCAAATACATTACCCAAGCAACTGCAGGTATATTATTAGTCTGCGCAGAAAATGACATTGGTACAGCCCATCCAAAAGCTATACCTAAATAAGCTTGAGGCAACTGCGTATAACGTTTCATAAAAGGATAACTGGCAGCTAAGAATGCTGCGACAAAAGACAATAATACCGTAAAAGTATTTAATGTTAATACCAAACAGAAGGCACAAAGACACAATACGACAAAAACCCAAAGCGCTTCCTTGGGCTTAACTTTACCCGCCGCTATAGGTCTTTGTTTGGTTCTGGCAACATGTGGATCAAAATCCCTATCCGCATAATCATTAATCACACAGCCAGCAGCCCGCATCAGAACCACACCAAGACAAATAACAGTGAGCACACCTAAATCAGGCTTACCATCACCAGCCACCCAAAGCGCCCATAATGCTGGCCACAATAAAATTAAAATTCCAATCGGTCGATCAAAGCGCGACAATAACCAATATTGTTTAAGTCTATCTATTATTCTCGCCTTATTTATTATCATTTTTCTTGGTTTACCTTAAGACAGATGTGGAAGTAATAACTGCTAAAAAACCAAAATTGTTTTCAAGCGAAAAATTTCTTAAAAATGCTATTATAGATTTTTTATTTTATTAAAGGCCTGCGCCCTATAGAGGTGTGTATCAATGCGTGCTATCTGTTATCACAATCCGCGCTGCGGCAAGTCACGACAAACATTACAATTGCTTCAAGAGCATGGCGTTGAGGTAGTTATTATTGACTATCTTAAAACACCGCCTACTTTCCAACAACTTGACGATATTATACAAAAACTGGACATTGAACCACGAGATTTAATGCGTACAAAAGAAGCTGCTTACAAAATAAATGGTTTGGATAATAAATCTCTGGACAGGCAAGCACTTATAAATGGCATGATAAACAACCCAATACTGATTGAAAGACCCATTGTTATCGCTAATGGCAAAGCCGCAATTGGCCGTCCACCAGAAGCGGTACTTACGATCCTATAATACAAACTAGTGGCCTTATGATAAAAATCCTGATCCTTTACTTCTCACGCAATGGCTCAACTGCCGAAATGGCTAATCTAATCGCTAGAGGCGTTGAGATGGTGCAAGGGGCTGAAGCTATTTTAAGAACAGTCCCCGATGTATCAACCATTTGTGAAAAAACCGCTGACAGCATTCCATCAGAGGGAGCAATTTATGCGACACTTGAAGACTTAAAATCATGTGATGGTCTTGCCATGGGTAGTCCGACTCATTTCGGAAATATGGCATCACCGCTAAAATATTTTATTGATGGTACGACTGAAGTCTGGTTTTCGGGTGCCTTATCAGGCAAACCTGCCAGTGTATTTACTTCTACAGGGAGTATGCACGGAGGCCAAGAAAGTACATTACTCACAATGATGCTACCCCTTCTCCATCATGGCATGATTCTATTAGGCATTCCCTATGCAGAAGCCGCTCTCCGAGAAACAACGACAGGCGGCACACCCTATGGAGCAAGCCACTTTACACATGATCATTTTGGATTATCTGAACATGAAAAAAAACTTTGCTTAGCACTGGGAACTCGATTAGCTAAAACCGCAACGCTTTTGAAACAAATTTAACGCTAGACTCATGAATATAAAACCGATTTACTTTCATACTCTCGCTTTAACAGGTTTTTTTGGTCTGTTTGCATTACTAATGCTATGGAATACCGTCTTAGCTCCTTCTCATGATTTTCCTGTCGCACTTAAGCTATTAATTACCGTTACCCCACTATTACTGCCACTTCGAGGGTTATTAAGCAAAAACACAAGAAGTTGTGCCTGGATGGCTTATATTAGCCTGATTTATTTTACCCACGGATCAATCGAAACTTACGCCACTACTACTGAACGTATCTATCCAGTGCTTGAATTTACATTCAGTCTAATTCTATTCTTTGGCACCACACTCTATGTCCGCTATTCAGGAAAATAGTAATGACGCTGTCAAAACAAATTCCATTACAATTTGAACATCGCGCAAACCAAACTTTTGATGATTTTTTTCCTAGCACAAACAGTGAAATCATTGATCAATTACAAAGAAGTATCGCAGGTAATGGTGAACAACTAATTTTTCTATGGGGAAAAGCCGGATTAGGTAAAAGTCACTTACTGCAAGCAACTTGTAAAGAGGCACAACGCATGGGGCTCGAATCATTCTACATTACTTTCTCATCCCATAAACTTCCTGAACCCAGCCTACTGCAAGGACTCGAGGCTTTTGATGTAGTGTGTTTTGATAATATCGAACACATAGCTGGCAACAAGGCTTGGGAACAGGCATTTTTTAATTTTTTTAATCAACAACGCGATCAGGGGCATTATCTAGTTTTATCAGCGGAATGTGCACCTAATAAAATAGCCATCCAATTACCTGATCTAATAACACGCCTTAATTGGGGACTGACTCTAAAAATACAGCCAGTGAGTGATATCGATAAAATTAGTACATTAATTTTCAAAGCCTCAAAAATGGGCTTTAAACTATCACCTCAAGCTGGACGATTTTTACTCACTCATTACAACAGAGATTTTTCATCTTTATGGGATCTATTGATAAAGCTTGATCGAGCATCATTAGCTGCGAAACGTAAACTGACAATTCCATTTTTAAAAAAAGTTCTGAGCGAAGAAAACTAAAAGCCCAAGATACTGTAATTTACAAAAACAGTTATAACGTGGAAAAAAGTGACAATAGATAATTCGTTTTGAGCAGTAAAAGAAGAGACATACAAAACCCTTATTTGAAATCTATACAAAGACTAATAGGGAAAACTCTTAATCCTTACTATAAAAAATGTAGTTAGCCGTATAGTGTACTCGCTTCTCGGTACCCAGATGATTAGAATCACATCCCGCCAAAGGAGGCAAACCTCCATGGGTGTTAATACGGTTAATAAAACTTACGTCAGAAAATAACCCTATATCTTTATTTGATAAAACCTTAACCAATAACCACGATATAGATGTCTTTGGGTCTACATCAACTTTCTTTAAGACTTCTCCAACGATTTGGCTACCATCCTTGTATTCCCATATTGGACCGCCAAAATGCTTACCTACAACTTGTCCATGCATATCAAATAACATAGCATCAGGAGCTTGTAAATGCCAAGAATAAGCACCCTGCTGTAAATTACACTGGTATATTTGATCGCCCTTAGCATTAACTGTTAAAAGTAATTTATTGCCAACAGGAGGAATAATATCTTCAGGTATAACAAACTGAGCGCAAACAAGTGAAGGTAAAAAAACTAAAAATAAGGCCAGATTTTTAACCATAACACTCACCCGTTTTAAGTTTCATAATTATTATGATTCGTTTAAATTAAAATCAGTTTATGAATAAATACTAATCACAGACAAATAAAAATGATGGATTCAAAATATTAAACGCCTTCTATAATTCCATTGCAGAAGGCGTTTAATCGAATTATGCTAAGTAATTACTCTGAGCAAACTCCCAATTAACTAACGCCCAAAATGCATCTAAATAAGCTGGACGAGCATTACGATAATCAATGTAATAAGCGTGCTCCCAAACATCACAGGTTAATAAAGGAGTTTGCCCACTGGTTAATGGGCAAGCTGCATTACTGGTACTAACCAATGCCAAACTACCATCAGTGTTTTTTACCAACCATGCCCAACCTGATCCAAATGTTGTTACAGCACATTTAGTGAACTCTTCTTTAAATTTGGCAAAAGAACCAAAAGTAGTGTTTATTGCTTCTGCAAGTGCACCAACAGGCTCTCCACCACCATTTGGAATCAGACTATTCCAATAAAAAGTATGATTCCATACTTGCGCTGCATTATTAAAAATTGGACCTGATGATTTTAAAATAATATCCTCTAAGCTTAAACCTTCAAATTCTGTTCCAGGGATAAGATTATTAAGATTAGTTACATATGTTTGGTGATGTTTACCGTGATGATACTCTAAGGTTTCTTCTGAAATATAGGGTACCAATCTATTTTTTGCATAGGGTAAAGCAGGAAGTTCAAAAGCCATTTAATTGTCCTATTTTAAATTAAAAACGGAATTACTAATAAGTTTATGTTCATTAGCAACTCTTGTGCCTAATACTTTAGCACTGCTGGCCAATTAAATAAAGAAGGACATTTAATAAATGATGACTAGCTCCGGTACTTATTCGAATAGGATCTAGAATAAAAATAACAAACTGAAATTAATCAACAAATTAATATTCAATTATAATTAATCATCATTAACTTAGCGACTATACCATGACAATCAAAACAAACGCCCCATTACCTATTAAAGTTGAAACAGGATTGAAATATTCATGGTGTAGTTGTGGCTTTAGCCAAGCGATGCCCCTTTGTGATAATTCACACAGGGAATTATCACATAAAAAATCGTTTAAATTTATTGCCGAAGAAACTGGAACAATACATTTATGCGGTTGTTCAGAAACACAATCTCCACCCTATTGTGATAATAGTAATAATTGCAGGAGAAGCTAATGGCTATTGAAATTGAACATAAATTCTTACTTGCCAATAATAATTGGCGCAACTACATTACACACTCAGTTAATTATCAACAAGGTTATTTAAGCTCTCAACCAACCAGTTCGATACGCATAAGAATAAGCAATAATAATGCATGGATAAATATAAAAAGTGCAACTATAGGGGAAAGTCGTAATGAATATGAATATGAAATTCCATTTCATGATGCAAATGAAATTATTCAAAATCTTTGCAAAAAACCTATTATTACTAAAACTCGATATTTCGTAACTCATGAGCAACACATCTGGGAAATAGATGAGTTTCACGGTGAAAATGAAGGATTAATTGTAGCTGAAATAGAATTAACCAAAATAGATGAATCATATGCAAAACCAGATTGGGTGGGCAATGAAGTCACATATGATCTTCGCTATTACAATAACAATTTAGCAAATAAACCATACTCACTCTGGACTAAGGACATAAATTAAATAAGGTATTGTAATGAGAAGTAAATTGCTCTATATTCAGCAGTATGAAAAAAACAACTTTTGTTGCTTTATTGCTACTTTCGACCCAATCTATCGCGCAGAGTCTCGATGAATCACTTCTGCGCATCGAATCAGAATGGGCAAAAATTTACTATAACACTCCCAAACAAAAGCAATCATTTGCATTTGAGCAATTAATTGATAAAGTCAAAACGATTTCGACCCAACACTCAGAAAAATCAGAACCTATTATTTGGGAAGCTATAATAAAAGCGACTAATGCCGACAACCAAAATGCCATTGCCGCGATTAAGTCCATTCATCAAGCTCGTGATTTATTGATAAAAGCAATCAAAAAAGATCCTTACGCAATGGATGGCTCAGCATACTTAACACTGGGAACCCTTTATTATATGACCCCTAAGTGGCCAATTGGATTTGGCGATGAAAAAATAGCACAACAAATGCTAAAAAAAGCATTGCTGATAAATCCCTATTCAATTGAAAATAACTATTATTATGGGGACTTCTTATTAACGAAAAATATGTTCAATGAGGCAAAAGAGTATTTTAAACGTACTCTTTCAATTCCTGCGCGAGAGAAACAGTCATTTGCTGACAATAAAATTAAAGAGTTAGCAAGAGAAGCATTAAAAAATACGATTAAAATTCAAGAAAGTAGTGGTAATAATTTATTTGCTTCTTTATTTGATCCAAACAGCAATAAATAAGAACTTGGTATTTTATCGACCCATCCTTTCTGATAAAATACACAAATAAAAAACAATCCCTTAACAATCTCTGGTAATAAATTATGGCTTTTGTAGTCACTGAAAACTGTATTAAATGTAAATTTACTGACTGTGTTGATGTATGTCCTGTTGACTGTTTTCATGAAGGCCCAAACTTTTTAGTTATAGACCCAGATGAATGCATTGACTGCACTTTGTGCGAACCAGAATGTCCTGCCAATGCAATTTTTGCAGAAGATGAACTTCCGGATGGTCAAGAGGTTTTTATTAGCTTAAATGCTGAACTTGCAAAACTGTGGCCAACTATTACTGAAGTAAAATCACCAATGCCAGAGGCTGATGATTGGAATGGAAAATCTGATAAAATAAAGCTTTTAGAAAGATAATATATTTATTAACTATACCTTAAGAATATTACTACTTAGGGTATTTTACTTATAAAAAAAAACCGGTTTTTAAACCGGTTTTTTTTCTTTATTCAGGCCTATCGACTAACTCTACGTAAGCCATGGGAGCATCATCTCCTGATCTAAAGCCACATTTCATTATGCGTAAATAACCGCCGGCTCTATTTTTGTATCTTGGACCGAGTTCACTAAAAAGTTTTGTAACCATATCTCGATCACGTAACCTAGCGAAAGCGAGACGTCTCTTAGCAACATTATCTTCTTTGGATAAAGTTATCAGTGGCTCGGCGAAACTTCTAAGTTCTTTTGCTTTAGGCAAGGTTGTTTTAATCAATTCATGTTTGAATAAAGAATTAGCCATATTACTAAATAGCGCCTTACGATGACTGCTATTAATATTAAATTTTCTACCAGATTTACGATGTCTCATTATAAGAAGACCTAATGTTAATGTGTTAATACTGCATGTGAATGATCGGCAAGATTATCAGGCGGCCAATTTTCTAAACGCATTCCTAAAGACAATCCTTTCAAAGCAAGAATATCTTTTATTTCTGTTAATGATTTCTTTCCAAGATTAGGTGTTTTTAAAAGCTCAACTTCAGTACGCTGAATTAGATCACCAATATAAAATATATTCTCAGCCTTTAAGCAATTAGCAGAACGCACTGTAAGTTCAAGATCATCGACTGGTCTAAGTAGAACAGGATCAAAAACTTCTTCTACTACAACCTCATCTTCTGCAACTTGATCATTAACTTTTTCGAAGTCAACGAAAACAGATAACTGATCATGAAGAATAGTCGCTGCCATTTTAATAGTGGCTTCTGGATCAACAGTTCCATTTGTTTCTAATTCAATTACCAATTTATCCAAATTAGTTCTTTGTTCAACACGCGTACTTTCAACTTGATAAGCAACCTTTACAATTGGGCAAAAAGAAGCGTCTAATTGAAGAGCGCCAATAATTGAACTATGCTCAGAATTAAGTTTTCGCACACTGACAGGCTCATATCCTCTACCACGACGTACTCTTATTTTCATATTAAGTACACCAGCTTGTGTTAAATTAGCAATAACCAAGTCTGGATTGATAATTTCAACATCGTGTGGAAGCACAATATCACCTGCAGTAACACAACCTGCTCCATTTTTAGATAAAACAAGCTCCACTTCATCTTTTGAGTGAAGTACGACGGCAAGTTTTTTTAAATTCAAGAGAATGTCAATAACATCTTCTTGAACACCCTCAATAGTAGTATATTCATGAAGAACACCCTCAATCTCTACATCTGTTACAGCACAACCAGGAATTGTGGATAGGAGCACTCTTCTTAATGCATTACCAAGTGAATGACCAAAACCACGCTCAAGAGGCTCTATAACGATTCTTGAATGATTAGGCGTTTTACTAACAACCTCTACTAATCTAGGTTTTAATAAACCTGAAGTAAGATTCTGCATTTATATCCCTCAGAACTACAATTATTTAGAGTAAAGCTCAACTACTAGCTGCTCATTGATATCACTACCTAAATCTGCACGATCAGGTAATGAGCTAAAAACCCCAGACATAGCCTTTGAATTAACTTCGACCCAAGCAGGAAAACCATATTGCTCAGTTACTGACAAGGCATCTACAATTCTTTGTTGTGTTTTTGCTTTCTCTCTTACCATCAAGACATCACCAGGCGAAACTTGATAAGAAGGAACATTTATCAAAGAACCGTTTATTAGAATTGATTTGTGAGAAACAAGCTGACGAGCTTCTGCACGTGTACATGCAAAACCCATGCGATAAACAACGTTGTCTAGCCTTGACTCAAGGAGATTTAGCAAGTTCTCACCTGTAGCTCCTTTCTTCATATCAGCAGATTTGTAATAATTTCTAAACTGCTTTTCTAATATGCCATAAATTCTGCGCAACCGCTGTTTTGCTCTTAATTGCAATGCATAATCAGAATTACGTGTACGTTTTGTACCGTGCTGACCAGGCCTTTGATCTAATTTACATTTATTCTCTAGGGACTTTCCTCTGCTTTTTAAAAACAGATCAGTTCCTTCTCTTCGACTTAGTTTACAGGTAGGTCCAAGATATCTTGCCATGTTACTACTCCAAATATTTTATACGCGGCGTTTCTTTGGTGGACGGCAACCATTATGAGGAATGGGCGTCACATCAACAATGTTATTAATTTTAAATCCTAAATTATTTAACGATCGCACTGCGGATTCACGACCAGGACCAGGACCTTTAATCATAACATCAAGATTTTTCATACCAAATTCTTGAGCAACAATACCGGCTTTTTCAGCAGCAACTTGTGCAGCAAATGGTGTGCTTTTTCTTGAACCACGAAAACCTGATCCTCCAGATGTCGCCCAAGAAAGTGCATTACCTTTTCTATCGGTAATAGTTATGATTGTATTATTAAAAGAAGCATGTACATGCACAATGCCATCAGCAACTTCTTTTTTTATTCGTTTTCTAGAACGATTTGGACTAGCCATTTCTTCGACCTCTTAAGGAATATCTTATTTTCTAATAGGTTTACGTGGACCTTTACGAGTACGAGCATTAGTTCTCGTCCTCTGTCCTCTTAAAGGTAAGCCACGACGATGTCTTATTCCGCGATAACATCCCAGATCCATCAACCGCTTGATATTCATAGAAACTTCACGACGCAAGTCACCCTCGACTGTCATCTTTGAAACTACATTTCGAATAGCTTCTAATTGCTCTTCTGTTAGTTCTTTTATTTTAACGGAAGGCACAATACCAACCTTAACGCAAATTTCACTTGCTGTTTGACGACCTACACCATAGATTGCAGTTAATGCTATTACTGCATGCTTATGATCTGGTATATTTATCCCGGCAATACGTGCCATCTAGATACTCCCCTGAGTAATACTCTAAAGTTAAGCGCCGAATTATAGCATTGCAGTAATTGTGGCGCAACAAATTTTAGCCTTGTCTTTGTTTATGCCTTCCATCAACACAAATAACCCTAACAACACCATTTCTTTTTACAATTTTGCAATTTCTACAAATTGCTTTAACAGAAGCACGAACTTTCACGGACAACTCCAAGATGATCTTTTGTGATAATTATTTTTTAAGATTAGCTTTTTTCATTAAGCCATCATATTGTTGAGACATTACATGAGTTTGCATTTGAGACATAAAATCCATAACCACAACAACAATAATCAATAATGAGGTGCCGCCAAAGTAAAAAGGGACATTCCAATAGACAATTAGAAATTCAGGCAATAAACAAACTAAAGTAATGTAAAAGGCACCAATAAGAGTCAACCTAGTCATCACTTTATCGATATAAATTGATGACTGAACACCTGGTCTAATCCCTGGTAAAAAGGCACCTGATTTTTTCAAATTTTCTGCAGTTTCTTTTGAATTAAAAACCAAAGCAGTGTAAAAAAAGCAAAAGAAAATAATTGCTGCAGCATAGAACAAAACGTATACAGGCTGGCCTGGTGATAACATAGTAGCTACGTCTTGTAACCAAGTAAAACCTTCAGCATTTCCAAACCAACCAGCTATAGTTGCTGGAAAAAGTATTATGCTTGATGCAAATATTGGGGGAATAACACCTGCCATATTAAGCTTTAATGGTAAAAAACTACTCTGCCCAGCAAACAACTTCCTACCTTGTTGCCTCTTAGGATAATTTATCAATATTCTTCTTTGCCCGCGCTCAACAAAAACCACCAACGCAGTAACAGATAATGACAACAGAAATAACAAGATTATGAAGGCACCATTCATTTCACCAGTTCTAGCAAGCTCTAATGTTCCACCTATTGCTTTGGGTAAACCAGATACAATTCCAGCAAATATGATCATAGAAATTCCATTACCGATACCACGCTCGGTAACTTGCTCGCCCAGCCACATTAAGAACACAGTGCCTGTTACTAGTGTAATAGTTGTAATGGCGATAAAACCAAAGCCTGGATTCAATACTACCGATAACCCTCCAGCTGTTTGGTTTTGCAAAGCCAGAGAAATACCAATTGCCTGAAAGGTTGCAAGCACAACAGTCCCGTATCGTGTGAACTGCGAGATCCTTCGCCTACCAGACTCCCCTTCTTTTTTCATTTGTTCCATTGACGGAATAACAACTGTCATTAATTGCATAATGATAGATGCTGATATATATGGCATTATTCCCAATGCGAATAAGCTAAGCCTCATCAATGCACCCCCAGAGAACATGTTAAACATGTCTAATATTGAGCCGCTTTGTTGTTCAAACATAACTTGCAATGCTTTAGGATCAATGCCTGGAACTGGGATATGTGAACCAATTCTATATACAATCAAGGCGCCAAAAACAAAAAGCAAACGTGCTTTAAGTTCGGAAAAACCACTAGATTTATTAGCCATCTGATCACGTGGAATATTCACTTATGCCTCTACTTTTCCGCCAGCTGCTTCAATAGATTTTCTAGCACCAATTGTTACTTTGATACCTTTTAAATTGATTGCCTTGTTAACCAATCCTGATTGTATTACTTTTGCAGTTTTAGTAAATATCGGGACAATATTTGCCGCAATTAATGCCTTAAGATCAATAATATCTACAGCTAATGAATTCAATTCACTTAAACGCACCTCAGCCGTATATTTACTAATTTGTGATTTGAAACCAACTTTCGGCAATCGACGTTGCAAAGGCATTTGACCACCTTCAAAACCTACTTTGTGAAAACCACCACTTCGTGCTTTTTGGCCTTTATGCCCTCTTCCACAAGTCTTACCTAAAGTACAACCAATTCCACGACCAACTCGTTTAGATTTTTTACGAGATCCTAAGCTTGGCTGAATAGTATTTAAATACATTACAGTTCCTCGACTTTCAACATGTATGAAACTTTATTTATCATACCTCTATTTTCAGGCGTGTTTAGCAGCACAACTGTTTGGTTGATTTTGCGTAAACCCATACCTACCAAACAAGCTTTATGGCGTGGTAAACGGCCAAATTTACTTTTAATCATTGTTACACTTAATTTTGTTCCAGCCATTGCAACTATCCAATAATCTGATCAACTGATAAGCCACGTTTAGCAGCTATCTGGTTAACATTGTGCATGCCGGTCAATCCATTAATAGTTGCTCTTACAACATTAATAGGATTGTTAGTTCCAATGCACTTTGCTAATACGTTATGCACACCTACAACTTCAAATACCGCTCTCATAGCACCACCCGCAATAATACCGGTACCTTCTGAGGCCGGCTGCATATAAACTTTAGCAGCACCTGTTGTATTCATGATTGCATATTGAAGAGTATCTCCTTTAAGAGAAACTTTTCGCATATTTTTTCGAGCTTGTTCAAGCGACTTTTGTATTGCAATTGGAACTTCGCGAGCCTTGCTAACACCATATCCAACACGACCTTCACCATCACCAACAACAGTCAATGCTGTGAATCCGAATACTCTACCGCCTTTTACAACTTTTGCAACACGCCTTACATTTACCAACTTCTCTTGTAAACCGTCAGCGCTACCTTGAGCAGGTGCTGTAGCCATTTTATTCTCCTAAAATTTTAAGCCGGCTTCACGCGCAGCATCAGCCAATGCTTTTACGCGACCATGGTATTTAAATCCAGAGCGATCAAAAGCAACTTCAGTTACTCCTGCCGCAAGAGCTTTTTCAGCAATAAATTTACCCACAAGAGCTGCTGCCTCAATATTCCCTGTATTTTTCAATGTAGCTTTTATTTCTATTTGAGTAGTTGCTGCGCTTACTAGTGTTGTGGCACCATCATTACTAATTACCTGAGCATACATATGCTGTGGTGTCTTATGAATTGATAATCGTGTAGCGCTTAAAGTTTTTATTTTCGAACGTAATTTCAAAGCGCGTTTCATTCTAGATTGTTTCTTTTCCATCATGCTACCTTACTTCTTCTTGGCTTCTTTTCTTACAACATGCTCGTCAGAATATCTGACTCCCTTTCCCTTGTAAGGCTCTGGAGGACGATAAGCTCTAATCTTTGCAGAGACTTCGCCAACTAATTGTTTATCATTTCCACGAACTATAATTTCTGTTTGCGTCGGAGTTTCAACTGTAATACCAACTGGCACTTCAAAATCTACAGGATGAGAAAAACCCAATGATAAACTTAATATGTTATCTTTTGCTTGAGCTCTATAACCGACCCCGATTAGAGTTAATTTCTTTTCGAAGCCTTCAGAAACACCTTTTACCATATTACTCAAATTTGCTCTTGCAGTACCAGCCTGAGCAGTGGCTTTTTTATCATTTTGATTCCATTCAACAAGAACTATATCATTTGATATATTAAGATTCACTGCTTCATTTAAAGCATAAGACAATTTACCTTTAGGTCCTTTAACAGTCAGATCAAACCCGACTAAATTAAGTTCCACTCCCTTTGGAATAATAACCGGGGCTTTAGCTATTCTTGACATAACACACCTACTTTAACAAACAGTACAAATAACTTCGCCGCCATGACCTATCGCACGCGCTGCTCTATCAGTCATAACACCGTTTGATGTTGACACAATAGCAATCCCTAAGCCGCCAAGAACTTTTGGCAATTCGTCTTTAGACTTATAAATACGTAAACCAGGTCTACTAATTCTTTTAATGGTTTCAATTACTGGCGCACCTTTATAATATTTCAAATCAATAGTCATTTCTGTATGACTACCAATAGTTTCAGTGCTATAGCCAATAATATAACCTTCTTCTTTTAGCACTTTTGCAATTGATACTTTTAATTTAGAAGAAGGTTGTTTAATACTCTTTTTTCTAGCAGATTGACCGTTTCTAATGCGAGTCAGCATATCTGCAACTGGGTCTGTCATACTCATTTTATTATCTCCAAACTTGATCTAGCAGATCTTACCAACTGGCTTTAACAACACCAGGAACATCACCGCGCATTGTAGCCTCTCTTAGTTTATTTCTACTAAGACCAAACTTACGATAATACCCGTGAGGACGACCAGTTAAATTACAACGATTACGTATTCTAGTGATACTAGAATCCCTTGGTAATTTTTGGAGCTGTAAATGAGCTGTCTCTTTATCATCATATGAAGCATTTGGATCTCTTATTATTTCCTTAAGAGCCTTACGCTTTAAATCGAATTTTTTTACTAATTTTTTACGCTTATCTTCACGCGCAATCATTGACTTTTTTGCCATGTTAAAATTGCCTCTTAGCTCTTAAATGGGAAATTAAACAACTTTAACAAAGCTAAGCCTTCTTCATTAGTCTGAGCTGTTGTTGTAATAGTAATGTCCATACCGCGAATAGTATCAATTTTATCATAATCAATTTCAGGGAATATGATTTGCTCTTTAACACCCATAGAATAATTACCACGCCCGTCGAAACTTTTTGGACTCAACCCACGAAAGTCTCTTATTCTGGGAATAGATATACTAATTAAACGATCCAAAAATTCAAACATACGATCACTACGCAAAGTAACTTTACATCCAATAGGCATATCGTCACGTATCTTAAAGCCAGCTATAGATTTTCTTGCTAAAGTTACCACAGGCTTCTGACCGGAAATTTTTTCCATATCAGATAAAGCTGATTGTAAAACTTTTTTATCAGCTACTGCTCCACCAACACCCATATTAAGAGTTATTTTAGTTATACGTGGGGCCTGCATAATAGACTTGTAAGCAAATTGCTCAACTAATGCTGGTAAAACTTGTTCTTTATAAACGGTTTCTAATCTAGACATGATTCATCTGCACCTTACACGTCAACAACTTCATTTGTTGACTTAAAATATCTGACTTTCTTTCCATCTTCCAGTAACTTAAAGCCAACTCTATCTGCTTTTTTAGTTTCAGGATTATACAAGCCAATATTTGAAATATTGATTGGCATTTCCTTAACAATAATCCCACCAGAAACACCAGCATTTGGATTAGGTTTTTGATTTTTCTTAACTTGATTAATTCCTTCTATGAGAACTTTATCGCCCTTTAATACAGAAGAAACCTTACCAGTTTTGCCTTTATCTTTACCTGTGCGAACAATTACTTGATCACCTTTTTTAATTTTAGCCATCTCATCTATTCCTTATAATACTTCAGGAGCAAGGGAGATGATTTTCATGAACTTCTCTCCTCTTAACTCACGCGTTACAGGGCCAAAAATACGGGTACCAAGTGGTTGCAAATTATTATTAAGAATTACTGCAGCATTACCATCAAAACGAATAACCGAACCATCGGGTCTACGAACACCTTTACGAGTTCTAACTACTAAAGCGTTGTATACTTCACCTTTTTTTACTCGACCGCGAGGTATAGCGTCTTTAATACTTACTTTGATGATATCACCAATTGCAGCATACCGACGGTGTGAACCGCCCAATACTTTGATACACATGACCCTTTTTGCACCGCTATTATCGGCGACGTCAAGGTTAGTTTGCATCTGAATCATGATTATTTCCTACATTCTGTATATAAATAGATAATGCTATTTATTAGCACTCTCTAAGACTTGGACCAATTTAAATGTTTTATTCTTAGATAAAGGTCTGCACGATGAAATAGCAACAACATCACCTTCGTTGCAAACATTTAACTCATCATGAGCCATCATTTTTGATGAACGCTTAATGTATTTACCATAAACAGGATGCTTTACAACTCGTTCAACTAATACAGTAATCGTTTTATCCATTTTATTGCTAACTACACGACCAGTGATAGTCCGCAACTTAGTTACATTTTCACTCATATTTATTCACTCGCCATTTCATTTAGTATGGTGTGGATACGTGCCACATCACGTCTAACTTTTTTCACTTGATCGGGCTTTGACAGTTGGCCTGTACCTTTTTGCATTTTTAGATTAAATCGCTCACGTGAAAGATCGAGCAATAAAGTTCCTAATTCAATTTTTGATTTCTGACGTAATTCACTTGCTTTCATTACATTATAGTCCGAGCGGTAAACAGTGTTTTTAAAGGCAGCTTAGCAGCTGCTAACGCAAAAGCTTCACGTGCTAGTTCTTCGGAAACACCTTGTATTTCATAAAGCATAGTTCCCGGTCTCACTTGAGCAACCCAATATTCTACACTACCTTTTCCTTTTCCCATACGAACTTCTAATGGTTTTTTTGTAATTGGCTTATCTGGGAACACTCTGATCCACAATTTTCCACCCCGTTTAACGTGACGTGTGATTGTTCTTCTGGCCGATTCTATTTGTCTCGCCGTTAACCTACCTCGGCTAATAGATTTTAAACCGAACTCACCAAAACTAACTGATGACCCGCGTACAGCAGTTCCGTTATTTCTGCCTTTGTGTTGCTTACGATATTTAGTTCTTTTAGGTTGAAGCATGATTTTTTTCCTTCAACTATTTCTTGGGTTCAGAGTTAATAGATGCAAGATGCGCATCCATATCGAATACTTCACCTTTGAATATCCACACCTTAATGCCAATAATTCCATAGGTAGTATGAGCTTCAGCTGTTGCATAATCAATGTCTGCCCTTAATGTATGCAAAGGAACTCGACCTTCTCTATACCATTCGCTTCTAGCAATTTCAGCACCGTTCAAACGACCACCAACATTTATTTTGATACCTTCAGCACCTAAACGCATAGTGTTCGTAACTGCTCTTTTCATTGCGCGCCGATACATAATTCTTTTTTCAAGTTGTTGAGCAACACCCTCAGCCACTAATTGAGCATCTAATTCAGGTTTTCTAATCTCTTCAACATTCAATTGAACTGGAATTCCAATCATTTTAGAGATTTCTTGACGCAATGCATCAATATCCTCGCCTTTCTTTCCTATTACGATTCCAGGACGAGCAGAATGAATAGTAATATGTGCGTTATTAGCTGGCCTATTTATTTGAATGCGACTGACAGATGCATTAGCCAATTTTTTCTTTATTAATTCTCTAATTTTTATATCTTGATGGAGAAATACAGAGTAGTCTTGACTATTTGCGTACCATCTTGAATTCCAATCTTTAACAATCCCAAGCCTTATACCTGTTGGATGTACTTTCTGACCCATTTTATGCCCCTACTCGAATTCTGCAACTTTAAGTGTTATATGGCAGGTTCTTTTAAGGATATGATTTGCATTCCCTTTAGCTCTTGCCTTGAATCTTTTCATGGTCGCCCCTTCATTAACATAAACGGTAGACACCCTTAGCTCATCAATATCCGCACTTTCATTATGTTCTGCATTTGCTATTGCAGACTCTAAAATCTTAATAAATATATTTGCTGCTTTTTTTGAACTAAATTTTAAAGTATTAAGTGCTTTTTCAACTCGCATTCCACGAATTTGGTCACCGACTAAACGCGCTTTTTGTGCTGATAAAGGAGCATTATTTAATTTTGCTGAAACTTCCATCACCTAACCTACCTTGACTTCTTATCAGCCACATGGCCTTTATATGTTCGCGTGGGAGCAAATTCACCTAATTTATGCCCTACCATATTCTCAGAAATGAGAACTGGAATATGCAACCGTCCATTATGTATTGCAATAGTTAAACCCAGCATATCTGGAATTATCATTGATCTTCTAGACCATGTTTTAATCGGTTTCCTATTATTGCTATTTAGAGCATCTCCAATTTTCTTTAAGAGATGATGATCAATAAAAGGACCTTTTTTAATTGAACGGGGCACGTTAATTCCTCTCTATTTCTGCTTACGACGTCTGATAATCATATTATCAGTACGTTTATTTTTTCTTGTTTTGTATCCCTTAGTCGGCATACCCCAAGGCGATACAGGATGTCTACCACCCGAAGTACGACCCTCACCTCCACCATGTGGGTGATCAACCGGGTTCATAACAACACCACGAACCGTGGGACGAACACCTTTCCATCTAGTAGCACCAGCCTTTCCAAGTGATCTTAAATTATGCTCTGAATTAGATACCTCACCAATTACAGCCCTACAATCTGCCATAACTTTACGCATCTCGCCAGAACGCATCCTTAACGTTGCATGAGCACCATCTCTAGCTACTAATTGAACAGAAGTTCCTGCACTTCTGGCAACTTGAGCACCTTTACCTGGCTTCAATTCCACACAATGAACTGTCGTTCCCATAGGTATGTTTCGTAATGGCATACAATTACCTGGTTTAACAGGTACCGTTTCAGATGAAATAATTTCTTGACCCACTACTAAGCCTTTAGGGGCAATAATGTATCTACGCTCACCATCCCTGAACAATATTAATGCAATATTAGCTGTTCTATTAGGATCATATTCCAAACGCTCCACGATTGCTGGAATATCTAACTTATTTCTTTTAAAATCAACAATACGATAGTGCTGTTTATGACCACCACCGATATGACGTGTTGTTATGCGCCCTTGATTATTACGACCGCCACTTTTACTTTTCTTAGCCAGTAAAGGTGCAAAAGGTTTGCCTTTATGTAACTCATCGTTTTTGATGCGAACAACAAACCGTGATCCCGGTGACGTCGGTTTTGATTTTACAATCGCCATGCTTTCTACCGTTTCCTATTGATCTAAAATTAAGCAGCAGAGAATTCTATATCATGACCAGGCTTAAGCTTCACATAAGCTTTTTTCCAATCAGATCTTTGACCCAAAGTTTTACCAGCTCGTTTCTGCTTGCCTTTAACATTCAAAACATGAACAGAATCAACCTCTACACTGAACATAACTTCTACCGCATTTTTTACTTGTTTTTTTGATGCTGTTTTAAGCACCTTAAAAACAAATTGTTTGTTTTTTTCAGCAGCGTTTGTGCTCTTTTCAGAGATAATAGGCGCCTCAAGGACCCCCGCCAACTGATACGTGTTATAACTCATACCAAGCGCCCCTCTAATTGCTTCAGCGCTTCTGGAGTAGCTATTACTTTATCTGCGGAAACCAATAACACTGGATTTAAATTTACGGCTTCAATCACTTCTACATATGGAATATTTCTTGAAGCTAATGCTAAATTAACAGTTACTTCCTCAACTACAATTAATATTCTTTTAGCATCAATGCCTTTAATTATTTCGTTGAATGCTTTTGTTTTAGCTGTCGTAGGAATTATATCATTACTAACGACCAATCTGTCTTGCCTTAGCAACTCTGACAAAATTGACCTAATACCAACCCGAAACATTTTTTTATTAAGTTTCTGTTCGTAATTTCTGGGTCTTGCAGCGAAAGCAACACCGCCTGTGCGCCATACAGGACTTCTTGTTGTCCCTGATCTGGCTCGACCTGTTCCTTTTTGTCTCCATGGCTTAGATCCACCACCACTAACATCAGACCTTGTTTTTTGAGCTTTCGTCCCAGCTCGCGCGCCAGCCATATAACGAACAACTAGTTGATGAATTAAAGTTTCATTGTATGACTGCCCAAAAACAGCCTCATTTACCTCTACCTTACCAGAAGAGTCTTTTTCATTTAAAACAGGTATTTGCAAACCCATGGCTTAACCTTTATTTCTCATTTTCATAGCGGGGGTAATTACAACATCTCCGCCTTTAGCTCCAGGAACAGCTCCCTTTACTAAAATTAAATTTCTCTCTGTATCAATCGCATGAATAGTAAGATTCTGTATGGTAGTTTTTACATTTCCCATATGTCCTTCCATTTTTTTGCCTTTAAATACACGCCCAGGAGTTTGACACATGCCAATTGAACCGAGCACTCTGTGTGATCGAGAATTACCATGCGTAGCATCCTGCATGCTAAAATTATGCCTCTTTATACCGCCAGCAAATCCTTTTCCAATACTCTTCCCTTGGACATCAACAACTTGACCAGCAGAAAACATATCTACTGTTAATTGTGTGCCGGCAGAGAAATCAACACCTTCGCCATCTTCGAGCCTAAACTCCCAAAGACCGCGACCAGCTGTCAAACTTGCCGCTGCATAATGGCCAGCCATTGCTTTATTAACTCTTGAAGATTTTTTATCACCAGCTGCTACTTGAATTGACCGATACCCATCAACGTCAATACTTTTAACCTGTGTAATTCTATTTGAATCAATCTGAAGCACAGTTACCGGGACTGACGAACCATCTTCGCAAAAAACTCTGGTCATACCACATTTACGACCTATAAGACCTATTGACATCTGCCAATTCCTCTATTTTTAATTCAATTTTATTTGGACATCAACACCAGCTGCAAGATCCAACTTCATTAATGCATCAACTGTCTTTTCTGTTGGCTCTACGATATCCAGCAATCTTTTATATGTTCTTAATTCATATTGATCCCGTGCATCTTTATCAACATGTGGGGAAATAAGAATTGTAAAACGTTCTTTCTTAGTAGGCAAAGGAATTGGACCCTTAACTTGGGCCCCAGTTCTTCTTGCTGTTTCTACTATCTCACCAGCCGATTGATCAATTAATTTATGATCAAATGATTTCAATCGAATTCTGATAGTTTGATTTGACATATTTATTACTCAATTATTGATGCAACAACACCGGCACCTACTGTACGACCACCCTCACGAATTGCAAATCGCAATCCATCTTCCATAGCAATCGGTGAAATCAATTTAACTTTTACTGATATATTATCACCAGGCATCACCATCTCTACACCTTCTGGCAACTCAACCGCTCCGGTTACGTCTGTCGTTCTGAAATAGAATTGTGGACGGTAACCATCAAAGAAAGGCGTATGACGACCTCCTTCTTCTTTTGATAATATGTAAATCTCTGAATTAAAGTGAGCATGTGGCTTGATAGTTCCTTTGTGCGCCAACACTTGACCACGCTCAACGTCATCTCTTTTGGTGCCTCTTAATAACAAACCAACGTTGTCACCCGCTTCACCTTGATCCAATAGCTTACGGAACATTTCAACGCCTGTCACGGTAGTCGATACAGTTGGGCGGATACCAACAATCTCAACTTCTTGACCCACTTTAATTATTCCACGCTCAATTCGACCAGTTACCACTGTACCGCGACCTGAAATAGAGAACACGTCTTCTACCGGCATTAAGAATGAACCGTCTACTGCTCTTTCTGGTAATGGGATATAAGAGTCTAATGCTTCAACCAATCTAACCACTGATGCTTCACCAATGTCGCTTTGGTCGCCTTGTAAAGCCAATAACGCTGATCCTCTGATTATAGGCGTATCGTCACCCGGAAATTCATACATATCCAGTAACTCTCTAAGCTCCATTTCCACTAACTCAATCAACTCTTCATCGTCGACCATGTCAGCTTTATTCAAAAAAACTACTATATAAGGAACACCTACCTGTCTTGACAACAAGATATGCTCTCTTGTTTGTGGCATTGGACCATCCGCCGCCGAACAAACCAAGATGGCTCCGTCCATTTGCGCAGCACCTGTAATCATGTTTTTTACATAGTCAGCATGGCCCGGGCAGTCTACATGCGCATAATGGCGCGCTGAAGATTCATATTCAACATGTGATGTTGCAATCGTTATACCACGTGCACGTTCTTCAGGTGCATTATCAATCTGGTCAAATGCTTTTACCGCACCACCGTGCAACTTTGCCATGACTATTGTTAATGCCGCTGTTAGCGTTGTCTTACCGTGGTCAACATGACCAATTGTGCCTACGTTGACGTGGGGCTTATTACGTGAAAACTTTTCTTTGGCCATGA
>CAIVQX010000145.1 GCA_903908165.1 uncultured Methylococcaceae bacterium
ACCAATCCCCCATACTTCATGAACAGGTACAATGCGCATCAGCTTTTCTCTTCGTGTTGGATCAGATAAATCTAATACACTCTCAGTTTTTTGCCATCTTTTAGCTGCAAAATTGGCTAGTTTAGCAAGTGTTTTAGTAGGCCCCATACCGACACAAACCGGAATACCCGTAGTACGGAAAATCCTTTTTTTGATGCGCTGACCATAAGTGAAAGGATCTTGATGGCAGACGCCGGTCAAGTTTAGAAAGGCTTCATCGATGGAGTAAACGTGTAAATCAGGAGAAAACTCTTCGAGTATTGACATGACCCGAGAGGACATATCGGCATACAAGGTGTAATTGGAAGAAAATAACTGAATTTGATACTGGTTGATGAGTTGCTGAACTTGAAATACAGGCACACCCATTTTTATTCCAAGGTCTTTCACTTCTTTGCTGCGTGAAACCACACAGCCATCATTATTGCTAAGTACCATGACTGGTTTGCCAGCTAGGTCAGGACGAAAGACGCGTTCACAGGATACATAAAAGTTGTTGCAGTCAACCAAAGCAATTAACGGTTGCATTACACAGAATGAATAACGTTTGTGACCACTCCCCAGATGACCATGTCTAATTCTTCATGAATCACAATATCAGTATAATCTGAATTCTCTGCTTTAAGTTGCCATTGCCCATTGATTCGATTTAGGCGCTTTACCGTCAACTCACCATTTAAGGCGCAAACCACAATTTTGCCAGATACTGCTTCAATTGAGCGATCAACAACCAAAATATCGTTGGGATGAATACCAGCGCTGAGCATTGATTCGCCTTGAGCACGGACAAAGAAGGTTGCTGCAGGTTTTCTTATTAGAAGATCATTCAAATCTAGACTTTTTTCAATATAATCATCAGCGGGAGATGGAAAACCTGCTGCAACTTTACTACTAAATAAAGGTAGGGTTAATTTTGTTGGAAGTCGCGCAGGGAATAAATTAAACAAAGAAAATATAAGCATGATGGCCAAGTTTGGGTGGGGAATGAAATAATGAAAATAAAAAGAATGTTCTCTTTTTGTTCTCTTTTTGTTGCATTCTAGTTCATTTTTGTTAAGATGACAAAGACGTAAAACAAATAGAAAACTCTAATTTACCTATTACTGTCCATTTTAAGCGAGGAGAATTAACATGCCACAAAGAATTCATATGCACGATCAAGTCTTTAATAAAGTTGATGATATTATGAAACATTACAAAAAAAAGCCTGTAGAAAATTTAGTGCTGTTGTTAAAGCATTTTATTAAGCATTCATTAGTTATTTGAAAATATTAATGAGTAAGGCAATAAGCTCTAAATTAGGTATGCCGAGGTTAATTGTCAGCATAAACAAGAGAACGGGTTAATGAAGTTAATGCTTTCATATAGCCGTTAGTATGATCTTGCAAAATGCAATAGCATTAGGTTGTACAAACAAATGGCAATACAATAAGTTAATTGTATTGTTGACGCTTTTAAAAAGCCGAATGTCCTAATTTTGATGAGTTACAGGAAATTACTATAATTTCTTTTGCCATGTACATTTAAAAAATATTTATGCTTATCAAATACTTATTTGGATTATTGTTTGCCAGTTTGTTATTGTCTGGTTGCAGCACAGCTAATGACAGTTGTTTATCTCAAGATGCGCAAAAATTGATTTATAAGCACATTATCGAGCATTCAGTAGAGTTAACGAATAAAAAAAGTAATCAGTTAGACAACGGATCATCTGTACTTTCTACTGATAAAATTCGATCCGTATTAAATCAAATTCACTTTGAAATGGATAATGTTAGAACAATCAGACAAAATCAAGGAAACATTACGGGTGTTTGTACGGGTCAACTGGAGATGTCGATTCCACCGCCTATGCTTGGAGAAGTCGATAAAGCAAGAGATGCTCGCCATCTAATAAACATGTCTCAATATGCGAGACAATTAAACATTGAAAATAATATTAATGTTTTTACTCAAAAAATTGATTACTCGGTAAAGTTGGCCGGAAACAATAAGATGCTTGCTGTTGAAATTGAAAGTACTCCATGGGCCCATTTACTTGAGGAGATCATAATGACAGTTTTAATAAAGTCTACTGTAGGGTTTCAAGCTATTGATGATTCAGGTGCGAATAAGCAGGTTATAGAGCCATTGAAAATTGAAGTGGCGACACCTATTGAAAAAACACAAGATACTGAAGAATCAAGCAGCCAAGTTATCAAGCCAGAGCCTATAGAAAAGGAAGTGCAAAGCAAGCAAGTTGCTCAGAAAAATACAACGCAATTGATGCAATCTAAAACAAATACAAAGCAAATCTCTCCAGGGTTTGATTGTAGTAAAGCGACTAAGTTAACGGACATTACAATATGTGCTAAATCAGATTTAGCGAGTTTAGACCTAGAAAACATGAAGATTTATAAAAATGCAAAAATTATCGATTCTGTTGGTACAAAACAAATTTGGAAAGAATCTATAAGATTAAAATATGCCTGTGGCTCAGATGTGTTATGCATTACAAAAGCTTATGAAAAATCAATTCAACGTTATCGCTGTATTATAGCCAATAAAAAAATGTGTTGATGTGAGTTGCTGAAAACATAGTCTTTTATGGTTAGTGCTTGTATTAATAGCTTAAGGTTGGCGCAGGTTCTATCAAGATTTTTAATTTACTCATTTTTTTGGGGACTGATGGGCTTTAGTATAGACTCCATTTTTTGCACATCTAGAGCATCTTCCCATTTAGCAGCAACCACCGTGGCGACTCCATTACCAATAAGATTGGTTAATGCGCGGGCTTCAGACATGAAACGGTCTATGCCGAGAATAAGTGCGAGACCAGCAATAGGAATACTCGGAATAACAGATAGCGTCGCTGCAAGAGTTACAAAACCACTACCGGAAACACCTGCAGCACCTTTTGAGGTTAATAGCAGTACGCCAAGTATAGTTAATTCTTGAGTCATATTTAAGGGTGTGTTTGTAGCCTGCGCAACAAATATCGCAGCCATAACCAGATAAATTGAAGTGCCATCCAGATTAAATGAATAGCCGGTCGGAATAACTAATCCGACTACAGACTTAGAGCAACCGAGATTTTCCAGTTTAGTTATTATGCGTGGAAGTACCGATTCTGAAGAGGATGTACCTAGTACAATTAACAATTCATCTTTAATATAAATAATAAATCTGACTATATTAAAGCCAGCATATTTAGCAATTATGCCAAGGACAATAAAAATAAATAGTAAACATGTCAGATAAAAGCATCCCATCAGTTTTGCCAGAGGTGCAAGTGATGTAATGCCGTATTTTCCAATAGTAAAAGCCATTGCACCGAAAGCGCCTATTGGTGCTAGTTTCATAATAGTTTCTACTATGCCAAATAATACAGTAGCCAGTTTGTTGATAAAAGTAACCACTTCAGCCCCTGTTTCTTTCATTGCTGCTAATGAAAATCCGAATAACAATGAAAATAATAGTACTTGTAATATTTCTCCTTTGGCAAAGGCATCAACAACACTGGTAGGAATGACATTCAATAAAAAATCAACAGCATTATGATTTTTTATTCCATCGGTATAAGTACTAAGGTTTTTAATATCTAGAGTGCTTACATCAACATTCATGCCCTCGCCAGGCCTGATTATGTGCACTACAATGAGTCCGACAAGTAAAGCCGAGGTACTGACTACTTCGAAATAGAGTATAGCTTTAACACCTACACGTCCTATTTTAGACATGTCTTGCACACCAGCAATACCATTGACCACCGTGCAGAAAATAATTGGTGCGATGATCATTTTGATCAGTTTGATAAAACCGTCACCTAACGGCTTCATAGTTATTGCAGTTTCAGGATAAAAATGACCTAACAGAATGCCAATGGTGATAGCTGTTAAAACTTGAATATAGAGATGTTGATAGAATTTTTTGTGAAATTGCTTTGGTTGCATGAGATGTCTAATGGGTTGATAGCATGATGATTTGTTTGTCTAAATTGGGTAATTAGATTTTTACACTAGAAATTAATTTTTATAAAATCCCCCCGAGGCATCTAAGAGCCGTTTTTGAGCGGCGAAATGGTATTCGATGTAGCCGAGATCGAAGCGTTCGTAATGGCTTTGTTTGGCGACTTGCTCGATAAGTTCAGGTGTAAGTCGGGTGAGAGGTAAGCCAGTACTCATGGCAATTATTTGAGTCTGTGCGGCGCGCTCAAGGAAATAAAGATCATCAAAAGCTTGGGCAACGGTTGGTGCAGCAGTTATAACGCCATGATTGCCGAGGAACAGGATATCGGCATTATCAATAATTTTTGCCAATCGTTCTCCAACTGTGTCTGACAAAGCTAAACCATCGTAATCATTATCATAAGCAACCCTTCCGTAAAAGCGACAACTGGTTTGTAATGCCCATTCCAAACGACCGCCTACAATCATTGTCAAAGCCGTCGCGTAGGGTTGGTGAGTATGAAGAATTACTTGAGCCAGAGGAACTAGCCGATGTAACGGAGCGTGAATGTGATGAGCTGACGCCGCAGGCTTGCCATCACCTCGTATCACGTTACCATTAAAGTCACAGACAATTAGATTTGAAGCAGTAATTTCCGAGAAATGGAAGCCAAATGGATTGACTAAGAAATGTTTGCCATCTGGTAAGACAGCAGAGAAGTGATTAGCAATTGATTCATGAAGGTTGTGGGCAACTGCTAAGTGAAAGGTAGCCGCTAAATCAACACGGAGATTCCATTCTGCTTCAGTTAATTGAAATTTATGCATAATATTCTATTCACAATAAAAAACGAGACTTATAACTCAAAGCCATCATAAGTCTTAAAGACAAACAGATGTTTCTTTACTGATAGTATCTTTTTTGTTAAATGAGAGGAATTGAAGTTTGTGTGAGTGGTAGAGGTTAACTGCTGGACTGAAATGCATCGATTCGGCTAAGCTAGATAAAATGGCTTTGGTTTCAGGTAAATCGCTATTGCGAACATGTTGAATACAGGCTGTCAGTTCATGTTCGTTTAATTTTAGCCAAGTATTACGGATCATTTGGCAAAAATTATCCAAATACATAGGCAAGGTTTCGTTGGGTTCGCGCATGAGATCAATTACAAGAAGAAGACCATTGTCAGTTAGGATATTATTTGCCAAACGAAAAAATTCGGTTTTTTCTTTCAGGGTTAAATGATGAAGCGCAAAACTGGTAAAAATGATGTCGAACTTTGTATTTGTTTGTCTCATGCCGGTCATAAAATCAATGTTAATCAATTCACTCTTGCAATTGAGTGTGCCGATGTTTTTGGCGGCGAGTATAAGAGCCGGATCCGAAAGGTCAAAGCCTCTATAAAGTTTAATGACTTTCCCTTGAAGGGCGTGGGTAAGGAAGTGAGCATCGCCACAACCCAAATCAAGTAGTGTAAAAGGTTGTTTCTCAAAACGTTCAGCTAATAAAGTGCTAACAGCTTGGTAAATTTCATTGTGGTGAAAATAATTATTAGTTAAAACTTTATTATAGATCGCCCACATAGTGAAAAATTCACTAACTTCGGTTTTTCCAGTACTCATAGAATCTCAAAAAGGTGATACGTTAATGGCATAAAATTATAATGCGGATCAGTCAGATGTTGTAATCCTATGAATCCGATATACTTATTGGACTATTTATATTTTATGTTCACTATGTTACTACCTACTGCTCAAACATCAACTTTTGCAAATTAAGTTTATCGAAAATTAAATCGTCGATTACTTCCCTTTTTAGTTTGTCTTTACGTTATTGCCTATATTGACCTTGTAAACATTGGATTTGCAAAATTGACCATGTCCGAGGAGTTGGGTTTTACTGACAGTACTTATGGTTTGGGTGCAGGTATCTTATTTATTGGCTATTTTCTGTTTGAAATACCCAGTAATTTGATTTTGCAACGTGTTGGTGCGAAGATTTGGATAGCAAGAATTATGATAGTATGGGGGTATTAGCAAGTGCAATGGTAGTTGTTAATACGCCTATGCAAGTTTATATTTTACGTTTCTTGCTAGGTATTGCTGAAGCAGGTTTTTCCTCTGGCATCATTTTATATTTGACATACTGGGATCCAGTTCCAAATCGAGCTAAAGCTTCGGCAACCTTTATGAGTGCAGTGGGCATTGGCAGGTGTAATAGGTGGGCCTATTTCAGGACTTATTATGACTTATCTTGATGGTATTGCCGCATTGAAAGGCTGGTAATGGCGAAGGATCACCTGCAGTTATTTTAGGCGTCGTGCTCACTCTGTATTTGGAAACAGTCCGAAAGAGGCTAATTGGCTTACAGAAGCAGAACGTGGTTGGTTGATGATGCAATTAGACGCTGAGTCTATGCAAAAGGAACAATCGGGTTTTTAATAAAGCACTTTGCAATGCAAAGCTGTGGCTACTTAGCCTTGTTTATTTCTCTATCATTATGGGATTGTATGTTATTTCTTTTGGGTTGCCACAAATTGTCAGCGATTTAGTACATCAAAACCTTATCTTAACCGGGTTGTTAAGTTCTATTCCTTATTGTTTGGCAGCAATTAGAATGGTATTAATCGGACATTCTTCTGATCTACATAATGAACGAGGATGGCATATAGCCTTAAGTGCCTTACTTGGCAGCTTTGGGCTAATAATCTGTGCAATTTATCTCAGTCACTTGCCGTTAGCTCTATTAGGGCTTTCATTTGCCAGTATCGGAGTTATGTCAGCATTGCCGGTGTTTTGGTCTTTACCGACTGCTTTTTTAAGCGGCACAGGGGCGGCTGGCGGAATTGTAGTTATAAATGCCTGTGGTAATTTGGCGGGTTATTTAAGTCCAGTGATGGTCTCCTGGATAAAGTCCTTAACAGGTAACTTTACAGGCAGACTTTAATATGCTGGCCAGTTGGTTACTTGTTGCCGTGGTTATTGTATTAGTCAAGTTTCGTAGAGCTCCTTAAAAGTGTAGTTGAAGTATTTTGATGTTTTACAAACTCTTAATTAGGTGGCCTATGAATGAAAACTCTGCTCGTGTTATTATCTTTAATTTTGTGTAGTTAAAAAATATGGCTGAAAACTTTTCCATCGAACGTGATTATAGTCTTGATGCACTAAAGGTTCCGCCTAATTCTATTCAGGCCGAGCAATCGGTTTTGGGTGGATTAATGCTGGATAACCAGACTTGGGATACGATAGCCGACAAAGTCATTGAAAAAGATTTTTATCGCCGTAGTCACCAACTTATTTTTAAGAAAATTGAAGAGCTCGCAGAAAAACAGATTCCTTTTGATGTAATCACATTATCGGATGCATTAAAAGCAATTGGCGAATTGGATAATGTGGGTGGACTGGCATATTTGATCATGTTGGCGAAGGATACGCCTAGTGCAGCCAATATTGTTGCATACGCCAATATTGTCAGAGATCGGTCAGTACTCAGGCAATTAATTCATATTGGTACTGAAATCTCTGATTCAGCATTTAATACAGAGGGACGGGATACCGCTGAGTTATTGGAAAATGCTGAGCGAGAGGTCTTTCAAATAGCTGAGCAACGGCAACGGGGGCAGGCTGGTGGGTTTATATCCATTAAGTCTTTGTTAGCTAAAGCCGTTGATAAAATTGAAACACTATTTGAACAGGAGGGTGCAATTACCGGTGCTAGCACTGGATTCACCGATCTTGATGACATAACTTCCGGTTTGCAGCCAGCCGACTTGATTATTGTGGCAGGAAGACCGTCGATGGGTAAAACTACCATCGCTATGAACATGGCTGAAAATATTGCATTAAAAGGTGATAAGCCAGTTGCAGTATTTAGTATGGAAATGCCTGGGGATTCTTTAGCTATGCGAATGATGTCTTCATTAGGCCGTATAGATCAGAATAAAGTGAGAACTGGAAAGCTGGAAGATGACGATTGGCCGCGATTGACTTCGGCCATTAATTTACTGGCAGGTACGCAATTGTTTATTGATGATTCACCCGCTTTATCACCTTCCGAAGTAAGGGCAAGAGCCAGACGGTTAGCACGTGAGCATGGTCAGTTAGGTTTGATTGTTGTCGATTATTTACAGCTTATGCAATCACCGGGTAGCGGTGAAAATAGAGTTCAACAGATTTCTGATATCTCCAGAGGCTTAAAAGCGTTGGCTAAAGAATTAAATGTACCTGTTGTTGCATTGTCTCAGCTTAATCGAAATCTTGAACAACGACCTAATAAACGCCCTGTAATGTCAGATTTACGTGATTCTGGAGCTATTGAGCAGGATGCCGATTTGATTTTATTTGTGTATCGAGATGAGGTCTATAACGAGGATAGCCCTGATAAAGGTATCGCTGAAATTATTATTGGCAAGCAACGTAATGGACCACTAGGAACGGTTAGGCTTACTTTCCTTGGACAATATACGCGTTTTGAGAATTTTTCTGGGAACCCCTATAGTTCAGGGGATTATGAATGATGCCTGCCGCTTATGCAGTACTTGATTTAGAGGCGGCAGCACATAACGTAGAAAAGGTTCGAGCTTATGCGCCTAATGCCAGAATTATGGCTGTCATTAAAGCTAATGGCTATGGTCATGGTTTGTTGCGTATAGCCGGAGCTTTGCAAAATGCTGATGCTTTTGCGGTAGCACGAGTTGATGAAGGGATACGTTTGCGCAAGGCTGGGATTGAAAAAAGAATTGTGGTACTAGAGGGGTTTACCTGCCCTGAAGAATTGGAGGAGTTGTTACATTATCAATTAGATGCTGTTGTGCATTCATTAGTACAGGTCGATGTGTTTGAACAAAGAACGGAGTTTGGGCAGATAGCTATTTGGTTAAAACTCGATACCGGTATGAATCGCTTAGGCTTTAAAGCTAATGAATTTAATGCAGTTTATCAACGCTTAAATCAATGTTCCATTATAAGTCAGCCAATCAATTTTATGACTCATTTAGCTAATGCTGATGATAAGCAAGATCCGATTACACATAAACAAATTAGTTTATTTAATGACACGCTCGCTACACTCATTCCAAAATTAGAATCATTAAATGAACGGAGTATTGCAAATTCAGCAGGTATCTTAGCATGGCAAGAGGCCTTAACTGATTGGGTGCGTCCAGGTGTTATGCTATATGGCATCTCACCGTTTGCAGAAAGTACCGGTGGGCAGTTGGGATTAAAACCTATTATGGGTTTACATTCACGACTGATCGCAGTAAAACAGATAGTAACCGGTGATAAAGTTGGTTATTCAGGTAGTTGGGTATGTGAAAAACCGACAACATTGGGCGTTGTAGCTATTGGTTATGGGGATGGTTATCCACGTTATGCTAAAGCAGGTACTCCAGTATTGGTTAATGGTCAGCGTGTATCGCTGATTGGAAGAGTTTCAATGGATATGATTACTGTTGATTTGGGCATAAACACCAATGCAAAACCAGGTGACCCAGTTACATTATGGGGTGATGGTTTGTCTGTCGAGGAAATTGCTCTTTGCGCTGATACTATTCCTTATACTCTGGTATGTGGTGTAACGCAGCGGGTAAAGATTGTTGAAAAGTCTGGTTATGATAAAACGAACCAAGATTAAGAAATTCAATGAGTTGGTTCTACAAATTTAGATAATGCCGACATTAATGATTTTGTAATGACAGTATGTTAAAGTTATCTCGGTCAAATTAACTAACTAATTAATAACACAATTTATTATAACGGTTATGACAGTAAAAAATGTAGCGTGTGAAATTAATGTAGCTCTCAATGGGCGAACGTTGGAGGCTTCAATTATTGGAGATTGGGTTTTAGACGCACAGATTCCTTCCTTAGATATAGTGTTAGCGCAAATCGGTGATGGGTCTACTATTAACCGCCTGGTATTTTCGACAGAAGAATTAGGGCGTTGGGATAGTATGTTGATGACTGAGCTCATTCGTTTGATTGATTATGGCGCCAAACAGGGTGTTCAAGTTGATATCACAACGTTACCCGAGGGTATTCATGGTCTCCTAGATTTAGTTTATGCAGTGCCTGAGCGAGTTGGTGCTCGACGTGAGGAAGTTAAAGCTCCATGGCTTGAGGTTATTGGCAAAGCTGGATTGCGCACTGTTAAAGACAGTAATGCATTAATCACTTTTGTTGGCGAAATAACACAGAGTATTATTGCTTTGATCCGAGGGAGAGCAAGGTTCCGCGGGGTTGATTTATGGCGCAATATTCAGGACTGTGGACCTTCTGCTTTACCTATTGTTACACTTATTAGTTTACTAGTAGGTTTGATTCTGGCATTCGTAGGCGCAATACAATTAGCTTTGTTTGGTGCACAAATTTATATTGCTGACCTAGTGGGTTTGGGAATGACTCGGGAAATGGGTGGTTTGATGGCCGCGATTATCATGTCAGGACGAACCGGTGCTGCATATGCCGCGCAATTAGGTACCATGCAGGTTAATAGCGAGATAGATGCGCTTAAAACGATGGGTTTTGAACCGATGGAGTTTCTGGTCTTACCGCGTATTTTAGCGCTTATTTTAATCATGCCACTACTTTGTCTTTATGCGGATTTGATGGGTATAGTTGGTGGTTCGTTGGTTACAGTTGGTTTTTTTGATGTATCGTTACTGGAATATTTCAAACGAACGGCCGATGCGGTTCATCTCAAGGATTTAACGATTGGCGTTGTTAAATGTGCCATATTTGGCGTTTTGATTGCTCTTTCTGGATGTATGCGAGGCATGCAGTGCGGAAGAAGTGCTTCTGCTGTAGGAGAAGCAGCTACCTCAGCAGTGGTGACTGGTATTGTTTTTATTGTTATTGCTGATTCATTGATGACGGTAATTTGCAACCGTTTAGGGGTTTAGGCCTATGGCAACTCCTTGCATTAGCGTTAGAAATATGACGATGGCTTATGGCGATTTCATCATTCAGCGTGATCTTGATTTTACGATTAGTCGTGGTGATATTTTTATCATAATGGGCGGTAGTGGTTGTGGAAAAAGCACATTATTGATGCATATGATAGGCTTACAATCTCCAGCAAAAGGTGATGTGCTTTACGGTGAAGAAAGCCTTTGGCATGCAGATCATAAAATGCGGCAGCGCATTTTAAAACAGACCGGAGTTTTGTTTCAAAGCGGGGCATTGTTAAGTTCAATGACGTTGGCTGAGAATATAGCACTCCCTATTGCTGAGCATACTTTATTAGGATCACAACGCATTCGTGAAATTGTGTCTTACAAGCTTGCTTTAGTTGGATTAGCAGGTTTTGAAGACTATTATCCATCTGAAATTAGTGGCGGTATGCAGAAACGTGCCGGTTTAGCTCGCGCTATGGCAATGGATCCAGAGATATTGTTTTTTGATGAGCCTTCTGCGGGATTAGATCCGATCAGTGCAAAACTGCTTGATGATTTAATTCGAAGTTTACGTGATAATTTGGGAGCAACAGTAGTGATGGTTACTCACGAATTAGCTAGCATTTTTGCGATAGGCACAAATTCAGTCTTCCTTGATCCGGAAACTAAAACCATGATTGCTAGTGGCCCACCTCAAAAATTGTTAGTCGAATCTCGAGATCCTAAGGTTATTCGGTTTCTCACTCGAGGAGAAACCGAAAATCAAGAAGAAAATAAAACTAAAGACCAGGATATATGTGACTTATGAGTAAACCAGTTAATCCTTATACTATCGGCGCTTTTTTGGTGGGATCATTAGTATTACTGATAGCCGCTATCCTGATCTTTGGTGGTGGTGAGTTTTTCAAGAAAAAAATGCAATATGTTGTTTTCTTCGACTCTGCTTTAAATGGTTTAAACATAGGTGCTCCCGTTAAATTACAGGGTGTCCAAATTGGAACTGTGAAAGAGATTTCTCTGGAGATTGATCAAAAGTTTTCGCGTATTGTTAAACCAGTTGTCATCGAGATTGATCCAACTGCTGTATTGAACGCCAATGGCCAGCCCTTTGAAAGTGGGAATACATCGAAAAAACGAAAAGAAAACGTTCAGCATTTAATCGATGCAGGCCTTAAAGCACAATTGCAAACGCAAAGTTTACTGACGGGATTATTGTATGTAGAGTTTAGTTTTTATCAAGATATTCCATCCAAATTAACGGGACTCAATTATAAAGACCTACCAGAGTTGCCAGCAGTTGCTACAACAGCAGACCGAATTAAGGCAACTGCCGAAGAGGTGCTAACTAATCTTCGCCAGTTACCTATTGGGCAAATAGTTAATGATTTTGCGATAATTTTAAAAGAAGTACGCGTGATAGCAACTTCGGAGCAATTAAAGAAAGATCGGGCGGCTTTAGCAAAATCTCTGCATGAGGCTGAAGTTTTAGTAACTAATCTAAATCGTAATTTGACGCCTTTGTTGGTTAATATGAATGGGACGATGATAGATACGCGAACAATGGTGCAACAGTTTACGCGAGAAATTAAGCCGGTGTTAATCTCTACTGAAAAAACACTGGGGACGGCTAACAGCTTATTATTAGAGTCAAAGCATACCATGAGCTCTGTTGAAGCGCTTACCGCGCCGGAAGCTCCTTTATGGCAATCTCTTGAGGCTTTGCGTGATGCCGCTCAGTCTACAGAGAACCTAACCGATTTTCTGGAGCGACATCCCGATTCAATTATTTATGGAAAGGAATAAAAAAATGAAATTTGGCTTTGATTATCTGAGGGGTCGACTGCTTGTTGCTGTGTTGGCAATTTCATTAAGTGGATGTGCCCATGATAGTAAACCGGTACAGTTTTACATGCTAAACGCAACTTCAGGGCTAGTAAGTAGTCCACAGGGACATCAAGCAACTGCCCAAGGTCCAGTTATTGGCTTAGGACCAATACGAATTCCAGAATATCTTAATCGACCACAGATGGTGATGGCAGTTAATGATAACCAGTTTCTTCTTGATGAAGATCATCGTTGGGCGGAGCGTTTAGATCAAAATATTTTACTTGCTTTATTTAAAGCGCTACCTGTTCAGCTCAATACAGATCGTATGGTTCGTTATCCTTGGTCACAGCGACAGGTCTTGGACTACCAAGTAGGCATTGATATTCTGGAGTTTAATGTTGATGCAAACGGTCAAAGCCGTTTGGTAGCCCAGTGGTTTATTAAGCATAAAGATCAACCAGTCGTCGACAAGCGTTCTACGTATCAATTTCCCGCGTCAACCACTGATTATTCAGTTATGGTTGCTGCGCAAAGTCTATGTCTTACAAAATTGGGACAGGAAATTTCAGAAAATTTACGTCAATTGATG
>CAIVQX010000146.1 GCA_903908165.1 uncultured Methylococcaceae bacterium
CCAAACAAATGGATATGCGAAACTCGTGTTAAGGATGCAAACGTAGCACCCGTATCTTCGGTAGTGTAGGGTTTTAAACCCTCAAAATTGGAAAAGCTGGGAATTCCTGACGCTTCTTTGTTATGACACATAACACAACGACTTTCGATTATTTGTTCAATCCCATCATCTTTATAGGCCTCTGCATCTGCCCCATCTCTAACCCATTCCATAATCTTGAATCGTTCCTGATCAGGGGCATTTGCTTTCATAGCTCCGTTAAGCTGTTTTTCCAAAACGGTACCTGAACGATTCCCATAATAACTATAGACAATGTCATCCACTGACAAGCCAAATTTGCCATCAGCCATACCATGGGTAAACAATATTTGAATTAGTGCGAAAAGATAGCCTATACCTACGGTACAGAGATAACCCGTAAACAAAACTTTGATTGGCGTGTCATGATCTTTTAAGGGTGTAAATTTAGGAGTCATATTTTGTATATCTTATATGTGCGGTGGATCTCTTTAGAAATCCATAAGTTTAAATAAAGTACCCATTTAACATTAACACCGGATACTATTATAACCTGCCTTTATTACACTTTTATTTATAATGTTCTTTATCTACTTTTGCCCTTTTTTCGTTAACTTATCTATTGCCATAATCTGCACACCGGTTATTTAGCAACTTCAAATAAACTAGCATAAGAAACATACATCATCGTTGAAGTCAGTATGTACAGAACCGATGTTAATAATGGTGTTATTGTCATACACAGCAAGGCTTGAGCAAATATAAAAGCCAACATCTTATAGATTGCAGCCTGATGCCTAGAAACTGCATAATTACCCTGCTCTATCGCTTGACTCCAACTATAATCCTTAAAAAGCATTAAAGGATAACTAAACCAACTAGCAAAAGTAGTGAGCATTAATAAGGTAAAGAGTAAACAAACATTGGCATAGGAAAAAATCCAACTGGCAACTTCAGGCATTGATCTATGGCTTAGATTCTCCTGTGTTAACTCCCAAAAGAAAAAGAATTGAATAATTTTATAATATTCCCCGCTAAAAAGATTAGCGACCAACATAAATACAAACCAAAACACCATAATACTAGTTGCCGCCAAAACCGCTAATGGCAAGCCTTTATTAATAGCCCAATAAAAACCGACCGGATTTTCTCCAGCGTGTTTAAGATCAATATATTTAGCAACGACTACGCCAAGAAATAACGAAGTTACGGTAATCAAAATACCCAAAGCCAATGAAGTTCTGCCTAGCGGCATCAAAACGCCTATAAACAAAGCGTAACCTGACCAAACCCAAGGCCCTCTAGCAACGAATAGTAATGACTGCTTGAGCCACAGACTGAATTTTATTTTTTTCACAATGAAATCCTAGAAATACCGACTGCTTTACGTAATTCCTTAATAAAAGGAATACTAACAGCTCTGGCTTTTAGTGCACCTTCCTGCAATTGTTGTTCGATATGCTCAGGTGCTTGCATTAATGCCTCGTAACGCTCTCTTGCTGGGGTGATATGATCGTTAATATGCTCAAATAAAACCCGCTTCATTTCACCCCAAGCAATCCCTTCTGCATAGCGTTGGCGCACTTCAAGCACTTGTTCCGTAGTAGCAAATGCCCTATAGATACTGAACAAAGTACAATCATCAGGATCTTTAGGCTCACCCGGCTCTAACGAATTGGTTTTAATTTTATTGATCAGTTTTTTTAATTTTTTCTCAGGCTCAAATAAAGGGATCGTATTATTGTAGCTTTTACTCATCTTGCGACCATCAAGCCCCAATAAAGTCGCACCATGCTCATCAACTATGGCTTCAGGCAAAACAAAATGCTCACCATAAATGTGATTAAAGCGTCCGGCAATGTCTCTGGCCATTTCAATATGCTGTATTTGATCTTTACCCACTGGTACTTTATTGGCATTAAACATTAAAATATCAGCAGCCATTAATATTGGATAACTGAACAATCCCATATTGATGCCTTTATCAGGATCGTTTTCACCGCCCTGCTCATTCTCGGCAACGGCTGCTTTATAAGCATGAGCTCTGTTCATCAAACCTTTAGATGCTACGCAAGTCAACATCCACGTCAATTCCATAATTTCTGGCACATCTGACTGGCGATAAAATACTGCATTTGAAGTATCCAAACCCAAAGCCAACCAAGTCGCTGCAATTTCCAAACTGGACTGACGAACTCTTTCCGGCTCCTGACATTTAATCAAGGCATGATAGTCGGCCAAAAAATAAAAAGGCGCGACATCGTCACTTTTACTGGCGGCAATAGCCGGTCTAATAGCGCCTACATAATTACCTAGATGAGGCGTACCTGTAGTGGTAATACCTGTTAAAACGATTGCTTTCTTCATGTGTTCCATCTATTTTTCTGGTTGAGGATAAGTATTAATAAAGATCATATTTCGTGATTCCCATAGCGATTCACATTAAGTTTCACGCCTTATGCCTTTCAGGTTAATACAAAACACAAGACCGATAAAAATTCTGAAAAGCTCTCTGCAACCCTTATCTTTCGAAATGTCGTCATTCTCTGTCAAGAGAAGCAAGTTGTTTCAACTAAATAAGTCAAGTATTACCTAGACTTGGCATGATAGACAGTAACATCAATCGTATTAGAAACAGCCTCTCTTTAACCTTTAAGATATACTGGATTCAAACAAAAAAGCAATAGTTAGACTTAACTACTCAAAGATAACGGACTACCTATAATTTCGCCAAAAATCGATAACTCCTCAACCGCTATTAATCTCGTTGAAATAGTTTGATTCTCAACAGATTCATGGTTATTAATCAGAGAACTGACTTTAAGATAATTGGGCGTATAACCGAATACCTTTTGCTTTCCACCTTCAAGCGGCTCGTTATAACCTTCCCATAACACAGGAAACTCATAACCCAAATTATCTTTGCAAAACTGTAGCTTCATGTCATTAGCTAAGATATGTAACTGTTGACTGCGCTGTTTTTTTATATCGCCATTCAATTGATTTGGCAGACTGGCAGCTTTTGTACCTTCCCTGCTAGAGTAGGTAAAGATATGGACATGTCCAAAACCGATTTTTTTAATAAAGTTATAACTTTCCTGCCATTCCTCTTCAGTTTCACCGGGAAAACCGACAATAATGTCAGTAGTCACATTAAAGTGAGGGATTTGTGCTCGCAATTGATTAACAATAGTAGCGAATTCTTCGGTTTTACAACGCCGAGCCATTCTCCGCAGAACCGTATCTGAACCACTTTGTAAGGGCAGATGCAAGTGTGGCATTAAACGTGGATTTTGGAATAAAGCAAAAAAATCATCCGATAATTCCCATGGCTCCAAAGAGCCCAATCTAAGTCTTGGAATAGTTGTTTCAGCTAAAATTGTGCTGATTAAAGTAGACAAATTGTTTCCCAAGTCACTGCCATATCCACCTAGATGGACTCCCGTCAAAATAACTTCCGTAATACCTTGTTGATGCAGCGTGTTAATTTCATCTATAACCGCTTGTACTGGACGACTGACCTCCTCTCCACGCGCCACAGTAACAATACAAAAAGTACAGCGATAACGACATCCATCTTGCACTTTAACAAAAGCGCGTTGCCTACCACGGGTGAATAAAGATATTTCACCGGGCTCCGTCGACATGGATGGCATAACAGCCATGTTGAGTTCTGTTAGCGTTTTTTCTACTAATTGATCTTTATCTTTGTTGCTGACCACCAAATCAACGCCCAACAATGACGCAGCCTCATCTTGGTTTAAAGTCGCGTAACAGCCACTGACTACCAGTTTGGCTTGTGGGTTATCCCTATGTATACGGCGAATAAGTTGACGTGACTTTCTAGCAGCGTCTTGGGTAACTGCGCATGAATTAATTACGATTAAATTAGCTACCTGAGCTTGCCGTGTTATTTGATGACCTGATTTTTGAAAAGCCTGTGCCCAGGTTTCCAATTCTGCTTCGTTAAGACGACAGCCGAGCGTTTTAAGATGAACTTTCATTAATTATCCAAAGAACCAATAGGCAACAAAAATTGCAGCACCAATACCTGCAAAATCAGCTATTATCCCACAGGCAACAGCATGACGAATACGTTTGATACCCACAGAACCAAAGTAAATGGCCAAAACGTAAAAAGTCGTTTCTGTACTACCTTGTACAATAGAAGCCAAGCGTCCCGCAAAAGAATCTGCGCCATGAGTTTTCATCGTGTCTATCATCATTGCTCTGGCACCGCTACCACTAAAGGGCTTCATCAAAGCGGTTGGCAACGCATCAACAAAACGATCATCTAGCATAAAATAATGCACGACTACCCTCGCCAAATCCGCCAGTAAATCTAGAGCACCACTGGCTCTAAAAACACCAATGGCAACTAACATGGCAACTAAATAAGGAATAATCAATATGGCAGTTTGAAAACCTTCCTTAGCGCCTTCTATAAAAGCATCATAGGCATTAATACCTTTGTAAAGCGCACCAAAAATAAAACTGATAACCAAAGAAAATAATATCACGTTACTAATAATGGCAGATTGCTGAAGCATTTGCGCTTGCGGCAAATTAGAAAAATAACCCAATAACCCCCCGACCATTAACGTAAAGCCGCCAAGATAGGCCAAAACGACTTTATCCAACAAATTAATTTTCTGTACAAAAGCCACTGCAAGTAGGCCTGCCAAGGTTGACATGTAGGTCGCAATTAATATGGGTATAAACACATCAGTTGGACTAACTGCACCAAGCTGGGCTCGGTAGGTAAAAATGGTAATCGGAAACAAAGTAACGCCCGATGTATTGATCACTAAAAACAAAATCTGCGCATTACTCGCGGTATCAGGATGAGGATTAAGCGTTTGTAATTCCTGCATCGCTTTAATGCCCAATGGCGTTGCTGCATTATCCAGACCCAAGGCATTTGCGGAAATGTTCATAACAATAGCTCCCAAAGCAGGATGTCCTTTCGGCACATCGGGCATCAGACGACTAAATAAAGGTGTAAGGCTTTTCGTTAACAATTGGATAAAGCCACTCTTCTCACCAATTTTCATAATCCCTAGCCATAGAGCTAAAACACCGGTTAAGCCAAGAGAGATCTCAAATGCGGATTTTGACAAGCTAAACATAGCTTCCATGATTTGTGCAAAAACCTGCTGATCTCCCAGAAAAACCAGTTTAAACAATGCGGTAAAAAAAGCAGCCAGAAAGAAACAAATCCAAATAATATTTAGCACATTAGTAAAATAGGTTGAGTAAATGTTGGCTTATTCTATTGCTAGTAAAAGAAATTTATCTTACTTTCAAATAAAAAAGAATAGCAATAAGAAGATGACTGCTTCATAAAGCATCTCTAAACCACTTGCCACTGTATTTTTCTAGCCATTATATCTATACAATCGCCTATGATACGGGATAAAGTACCTTTCATAACCGGCAAACTAGGCTCTACATGAACAGTAACGATCAGCAATTAATAACAACCACCCAAAACTGGCTAAAAACCGTCGTTATCGAACACAACATATGTCCATTTGCCAAACGTGAATTTGATCGTGGAAGTATTCATTTCGAAGCCAACCATGACACAGATGTTGAAAAATGTCTTTTGAATTTACTATTGGAGTGTGATCGCTTAAATATCGAACCTGATATTGAAACCACATTAGTAATTTATGGTAATGCGTTTGTGTCTTTTGATGATTATCTAGACTTTCTTGAACTTGCAGAGACGTTACTGCTTGAACAGGACTATGAAGGTGTTTACCAGTTGGCAAGCTTTCATCCCCATTACTGTTTTGAAGAAGCCCTGCAAAATGATCCCGCTAATTGTACCAATCGTTCACCCTATCCCATGTTACATTTATTACGAGAAAACAGTATTGAGCAGGCACTAATTAACTACCCACATCCTGAAAACATCCCACAAAAAAACATCAAATCATTACGTGAATTAGGACTAAGTAAGCTACAGTCCTTATTAGCTGCATGCTATCCACTTAAAATGGATAATTAAATAAACAGTTATAGTGGAAGCGGTTAATCCCGCCTCCTCAAAAAAATCAGACTCATTTGATTTCTGTTTCTGTATCTATTTTTGGTTTTGGTTTTGTTTTTGTTTTTGTTTTTGTTTTTGTAGTACTTTCCTCCGGCAGAACTTCAATCTCTGTAGCAATCTCCTCCTCAGCAATCACATCTGGCTCAGCCTCAACGCCCTCTTCCACAATAAATTTTCTTTCAGCCAACTTCCATTTCGAAGAAGTGGAATCTACAACGACTTCCTTAACCTCGGGCTCTACTTCGACTTTATTATTTAATGTTTCAATAAACTCTATAAACCAAGCCTGTCCTTTTACACTAGCCATATCAGGATCATCTAGGATTTCGCTGACTTCTGGCAAAGTTGCCTTATTAACGGCCTCTTCTAATGCTTTTAAAGAAGCAGCTTTGTCGCCTCTAAGTCCGTAAATACAAGCCAGATTATAAGAGGCTGTTCCTGCTTGAATGGCATTAGCACTTTCAAATTGTTTTTTTGCCATTTCATATAACTTATCATGTGGCATTACTTTTTTAAGTCTGGCAAAATCCATATAGGCAACGCCACTATTGATTGCAGCACCTAAATAATTTGGGTTAATCAGCATACAAAAAGCAAACTTGTCAATGGCATCCTGGAAAATTTTAGCAGCCTCATCACCTGTTTTGGTTTGTGCCTGATGTAATAAAGCAAAACCCCAATTATATAAGGCATCAGCACGCATTGGATCATCAAGCAAAACCTCCGCGTAACCTTTATAAGAAGCTTTAAAAAGGCCATCAGCTGTACTGCCTTCACTTTTACGAGCCTGCGCAGTTTGCTTAATAGATGAATTCAGTTTTGACTTTTTGCTAAGTGATGCTAACAAAGACATTAATTTTTACTCCTGACTAAATTGTTATTGGTGGAATTATTATAGAATAACAGCTCTACTTAACGACGCCATTAAATATTTTAATCATGAATGAGTCAAACAGTGATGATATCGCTAGAGCAAAAGTCAACCTTGAAACCTCGCAAATTGCTTGGAACGAATTACAACGTTTTTTTGCCAGTGGTTCAGCTGTATTCGTTGCATCTTCATTGGATTTAATCGATGTTGCCTACCAGTTTTCTATAGACAATA